>CAZLYE010000510.1:0-6982 GCA_964562865.1 uncultured Binatia bacterium (SeqCode)
CTCTGCCCGGCGCGGCCCAGAACCTCTTCCTTCACGCTCCGGGTGGAGGGGAGGTTCGAGCGTGATCCGTCCCCCGACGGCCCTTCCGACCCTCACCGCGCCGGCGGGAGGAGCGCCGTGACCGCCGTGGAGCGCGCGCGCGAGCGCGGTCTCATCTTCTCCGAGCTCCAGGAGGCCTGGCAGGTCCTCTCGCCCGAGGAACGCCTCGAACGGCTCCGCCTCCTGCCGCACGCCGAGGCCGAGGACCTCCTGCTCGGCCTCCCGGCCCGCGATCAGGCGGATCTCATCCTCGCCATGTCGCCGGGCGATCGCCGCTCGTGGATGCGGCTCCTGCCGCCGGACGACGCGGCGGACGTGATCCAGGCAACGCCGGAGGAGGAGCGCGACGCGCTGCTCGCGCTCCTCGACGACCCGACGCGCAAGGAGGTGGCCGCGCTCCTCGCCTACGCCGAGGACGACGCCGGCGGGCTCATGAACCCGCGGTACGCACGCCTCCGGCCCGACATGAGCGTCGACGAGGCCATCACGTATCTCCGTCGGCAGGCACGCGAGCGCCTGGAGACCATCTACTACGTCTACGTCCTCGACGCCGAGCAGCGCCTGCTCGGCGTCGTGTCCTTCCGGGAGCTCTTCGCCGCGCCGCCCGACAAGCGCGTGCGCGACATCATGCACGAGGACGTGGTGACCGCCCCCGAGGAGATGGACCAGGAGGCGCTCAGCCGCCTCTTCGCGGAGCACAACTTCCTCGCGATCCCGGTCGTCGACCCGGCGCGGCACGTGAAGGGGATCGTCACCGCCGACGACATCCTCGACGTGGTGCAGGAGGAGGCGACCGAGGACATCCAGAAGTTCGGCGGCATGGAGGCCCTCGACGCCCCGTATCTCGAGGCGGGCTTCTGGAGCATGGTGCAGAAGCGGGCGGGCTGGCTCGCGATCCTCTTCGTCGGCGAGATGCTGACCGCGACCGCGATGGGGTACTTCGAGCACGAGATCGCGCGCGCGGTCGTCCTGGCGCTGTTCGTGCCGCTCATCATCAGCAGCGGGGGAAACTCCGGCTCACAGGCCTCGACGCTGGTCGTCCGCGCGCTCGCGCTCGGCGAACTCCGGGTCCGGGACTGGTGGCGCGTCGTGCGACGCGAGGTGGCGGCCGGGGTCGCGCTCGGGACGATCCTCGCCTCGATCGGGATGACACGGATCATCGCGTGGCAGGGCTTCTTCGACGCCTACGGCGAGCACTACCTGCTGATCGGTCTCACCGTCGCGACGAGCCTCATCGGCGTCGTCACATGGGGAACGCTCGCCGGCTCGATGCTGCCGATGATCCTCCGCCGCCTCGGCCTCGACCCCGCGAGCGCGTCGGCGCCCTTCGTCGCGACGCTCGTCGACGTGAGCGGACTCGTGATCTACTTCAGCGTCGCGAGCGTGATCCTGCACGGCACGCTGCTGTAGCCCCGACGACGGTCCGTCGGGGCTACCCGCGTGCGCGCGTCACTCACGGAAGCGTGAAGTTGATGACGTAGAAGTTCCCGGGGGCGAGCAGGAAGCTCCGGGCCTTGTCGTAGGCCGGCACCTTCACCCAGAAGGTCACGGCCTTCCCGGTGTACTTGTTCTCCCAGCTGTACCACCCGTCCTGATCGCTCAGCACGGTGGCCACCAGCCGGTTGGTCTGATCGTAGATCTGCACCGTCACGTTCGGGACCGGCTCGTTCGTGCCGGACATCGTGAGGAGACCGGCGACGCCGGGGCTGCACTTGAACGCGTTCTCGCTCTCCGTGACGTCGCCGCCCGGCGTCGAGTCGCTGAAGACGTAGCTCTGTCCCTCGGGGATCCGGACGGCGAGGGTGGTCGCGTCGAGCGCGTCCTTCAGGGGATCCTTCGAGAAGTTCGTCTTGCCCTTGAGACCGTAGATCAGGTGGACGTTGATGTAGGCGACCCCGTCCGTGAGGCTCGGCACGTTGACAGCGATGGTCTTGGTGGCGCCCATCATCTGCGTCGGGTTGTAGCTCGCGAGGCTCACCTGCGTCGTGCTGCTCGCGATCTCGGTACCCGGCTCGAAGCAGACGAAGCCGCTGGAGGCCGCCGTCTGCACGTCCCCGTAGACGTGGATCGGCACGGAGCCGAACGTGATGAAGGGATAGGGCAGCTTGATGAAGACGGTCGTGTTGCCCGGCCCCTTGTAGATGACGTTGTAGTAGAAATCGAACGGGTTGGTGATGCTCAGCTTGAAGAGATCGCAGGGCTTCACGCTTCCCGGCGTGTAGACCAGCCGGAACTGGCTGCCCGGCTGGTTCGGGTCGAAGTCGTACGTGCAGAGCTCGGAGTTCGTGAGCAGGCTGCACTGCGTGATCGGATGGTGGCAGTCCGTGTCGATCCCGTCGCAGATGTCCTTCGTGCACGGGTTGCCGTCGTCCAGGCAGGGCGTCTTCGCCGGCTTGATCAGATCGTCCGGGCACGTCGGGCTGGAGCCCGTGCAGCTCTCGTCGAGATCGCAGGGGCCGACCGCCGGCCGGCAGACGACCGAGCTCGGCTTCACGACGTCCGGCGGGCAGTCGTTCGTCTGGCCGTCACACTTCTCCTCCACGTCGCACTTCCCGGCCGAGGGACGGCACACCGCCGTGCTCTTGGCATCCGGCGGACAGTCGTTGCTCATGCCGTCGCACTTCTCCGCGACGTCGCACTGTCCGGCCGCGGGCCGACACACATCGGCGCTCTTGGCGTCCGGCGGACAGTCCTTGCTGACGCCGTCGCACTTCTCCTCGGGATCGCACATTCCGGCCGACGGACGGCACACGGTGCGCGCGCTCGCGACGCCGTCCTCCGGGCAGTCGGCGCTCACGCCCGTGCAGACCTCCGCGACGTCGCACTTCCCGGTCGCCGGGCGGCAGAGCGTTCCCTGGTCGACGAACCCGTCGTCGGGGCACTGCGCACTGTCGCCGGTGCACTTCTCCGCCACGTCGCACGGACCCGCCGCCGGGCGGCAGACTCGATCCGTCAGGAACGCGTCGGACGGACACGCCGGGCTGTCGCCCGTGCAGAACTCGGGAGCGTCGCACGGCCCGGCCGGCGCGCGGCAGCCCGTTCCGGCCGGCGCGAGCTGGTCGGCGGGACACGTCTTCTCGGAGCCCTTGCAGACCTCGGCGACGTCGCAGACGTCCGTCGCCGCGCGGCAGACGGTGCCACGCGGCGCCGGAGCCGTGAGGTTGTCGTCGCACGCGCCGGTGGCGAGGTTGCGGCAGCCGACGATGCAGCTCGCGATGTTGGTCGTCGAGCACGAGGCGTCGGGAATCTCACCCGCGCCGCACGCGTCGGTGAAGGTCGCCTCGGCCGTCAGGCCGGAGGAGGCGCCGGTGGCGGTCGCGGTGAAGGTCACGCCGATGTCGTGCTCGTCGACGACGAAGTCCGAGTTCACGATGCTGCCGTCATCGCCGGCGGTCACCGTCAGCTGGCGGTCCGGGCAGACTGTCGGGTCCTCGTGCAGTGCGATCGTGACGGTCTCGCCGGGCTGCCAGCCCGAGCCGGTGAAGGTCACGGTATCCCCCGGCGCGTAGTCCGGGTAGTCCGTCGTGATCGTGGCTGCGGTGGCCACGGTCACGGTTGCTAGCAAACTCACAACGAAAGCAAGGTAGCGCATCGGGTCCTCCGGTTGGTCACGTCGCGGTCGCGTCGATACAACGCGCTCGCGCGCGCCGTCAACGGAAAAATCGCGCGTGATGCAGAATGAACTGCGCGCGGCACAGCGTACGCTGTGTGATCGCATGCGCGTGAATGATCACGCTGCTCGACGTCGCGGATCCGACTCGCGTGAAGTCCCGCTCGCCGCGCGGCGCGACGTCGCATCCGCGGCCCGTCGGTCGGGTCGACGCCGCCGCGCGGGCGTCAGCGGAGCCGAGCGGCTCCGCGCGCGCGACCGGAGCGGTCCGTCCTCTGGCGGTCGCCTCACGCGCCGCCATCGGCGCCGGTCGTCCCGGCGACGTCCACGGGCGGGCTCGGCAGCGAATCGCGACGGGGACGTTCGTGCCGCGGCAAACCGTGAAGGGCGTCGTGGAGCCCGACACAGCAACCGCACAGGTAGCGGATCACCACACGATCTCCCGCGGCAGCCGGAAGCAGGCCGCGCGAGGCTCGTCGGCACGCGTCCTGCAGAGTCTCGCGCTCGTCACGCACGAACGCCGGACGAGAAGGGAGGCCACGCCATGACCGGGAACACCTCCAACAACGTCGCCGCTGGAGAGCAGGTCACCGACGTGCTGGGCGAGGTCGTCATGGATCTCCCACCCTCGCGCCCCTGGCGCCACCAGGTAGGGGAGCTCCGTCTCATGGCCGCGGTGCTCGAGGACGCCATCAACATCGTCCGCAAGCGGCCCCGAAGCCGCGCCGGGCGTGAGGCCCGCGAGTGGGTGTCCTCGCACGAGGCCGGCTGGCCGTTCGCCTTCGAGCGCATCTGTGAGGCGCTCGACCTCGACCCGGAGAGCGTCCGGGGGCACGTCGCCGGCAGCCGCCCGGTCGTTCAGATCCCGATCCGCGCCTTTGAGGCGCTCAGCGTCGCCGAGATCGCCTGACGCGTCAGCGCACCGGGAATATCTTCCCGAAGCGCATCATGAACATCAGGTCGCCGCTGACCTGATACTCGCCGTTCATGAATGCGTCACGCCCGCTCTTCTCTCCGCGCGCGATGGCGAGCCACAGGTCGGAGTCCATCGCCAGCGTCACCGATGGCTCGATCGTCCGGCCGTGCATGACCCGGCACGTGCCGTCGTGGATGACCACCGTCCACTGACCCGGCTCCCGCCCGGACAGGTCGAACAGGATGACGGCGTCGACCCCGGCCGCCGCGGCAGGGTCGAAGACCTGCGGCAGCCCCTCGACCGCCGCTGACGCGGTGGTCGGTTGGAAGGTGGTCACCATCTCCGGCCCGTCGTCGCCGCGAGCGTACCGGCTCGTCTGCGGGTCCGCAAGACGAGTCGTGCCTTGCGTGGCCCGCGGAGCGAGTTTATTCTCGACCACAGCCGCCATGCGCAGCGATCGGAGCATCACCGAGCGTATCCTGAACGTGCTGCGGCCCTACGCCTCCAACTGGAGCGGCACGCTCGGGAGAGGCGACCTCGTCATCCCGCAGCGCGAGATCCCGCGGGTGATCCACGAGATACTCGACGCGCTCCACGAGGACGCCGCCACGCGGAAGGAGGCGGGCGACCGCGAGCTGTTCGACGTGCTCATGGCCGCGCGCCGGAGCGCCTCCGTCCAGGACCAGGCGGACCTGCTGCGCCGGCACTTCATCATCCTCCTCCGCTGACATGGCAGACGAGCTGTATCGGCCCGGGAAGATCCTCGGGCTGATGGCCCGTTCGTTGCTGCTGCCGACCGCTACCCCGCCGGGCCCCGGGGTCGCCGTCGAGCCCGCCGGCGGGATCAGCGTCACGTACGTCGGCCACGCGACCGTGCTCGTCCGGCTGGGCCGCGTCTCGCTCCTGACCGATCCCGTCTACTCCTCGCGCCTGATCCTCCCGAAGCGCCTGGTCGCGCCGGGCGTCCCGCTCGACGCGCTGCCGCCGCTCGACGTCGTCCTCGTGTCGCACGGCCACATGGATCACCTGGACGTGCCGACGCACCGGCGCCTGCCCAAGTCCGACACGGTCGCCGTCGTCGCGAAGAACCTCTCGGACCTTGTCGCGGGCTGCGGGTACCGCGACGTGATCGAGCTCGGCTGGGGCGAGCAGGTGACCGTCCGCGGCGTCCGGATCACCGCGCTCCCGGTGAAGCACTGGGGGACGCGCAACCTCTGGCCCGACGAGCGCGGGTACACCGGCTTCCTCCTCGAGCACCCCGACGGCACCGTGTTCTTCCCCGGTGACACGGCATACTTCCCGCGCTTCCGGGACTACGGGCGCCGCCACGCGATCGACGTGGCCCTCCTTCCGATCGGGGCCTACCGGCCGCCCGCCTTCCGGCGCGTCCACATGAACCCCGAGGACGCCCTCCAGACGCTCGTCGACCTCGACGCGCGCTGGATGGTGCCGATCCACTGGGGGACGTTCGTCGTCTCCTACGAGCCGATCGACGAGCCGGTGCGGTGGCTCGCCGAGCTTGCCGGGGAGCGGGGCTTGATCGACCGCGTCGCGGTGCTCCGCCACGGCGAGTCGCGTCGCTTCGAGCCCGGGCGTGCGGGCCGCATTCCGCGCGGCAGCTTGACCGGCGCGGCGACCACGCCGTAGACCGACCGCATGCCGCGCCACCCGCTCTCCGGGGCCGCCGCGATCGTCGGGCTCGGCATCACACCGCAGGGGAAGGTGTACGGCAACACGCCGGTCGGGTTCGCGGTCGACGCGGTCCGGATCGCGCTCGAGGACGCCGGGCTCGAGCGCACGGACCTCGACGGCCTCCTCCTGAACCCCGGGCTCACGTGGAACGACCTCGGCATGGGCTCCTTCCAGCTCCAGCAGGCGATGGGGCTGAGAGATCTCCGGCTCTCGGCGACGATGGGCCTCGGCGGCGCGACCGCGTCCGCGATGATCCAGCACGCCGCGCAGGCCGTGGCCGCCGGACTCTGCAGCACGGTCGCGTGCGTCTTCTCCGACGCGCCCCTGAAGCCGCCCGCACCGGACCGCGAGCGCACCTCCAGCGGCAGCGCGTACGGCTTCGTCCGCGGCTGGGAGGCGGCCTACGGCTACTTCGGCGTGAACGCGATGTACGCGCTCGTCGCCCGGCGGCACATGGCGCGCTACGGGACCACGCAGGACCAGCTCGGCGCCGTCGCCGTCGCGCAGCGCCGGTGGGCCAACCTGAACCCGCAGGCGCAGTTGCACGACCAGCCGCTCACGCTCGACGAGTACCACCGCTCCCGCTGGATCGTGGAGCCGTTCCACCTCTTCGACTGCTGCCTCGTGTCGAACGGCGGGCTGGCGGTGATCGTGACGAGCGCCGAGCGGGCGCGCGACCTCCGCAAGCCCCCAGTCTACATTCGCGGGATGGCGCAGGGCCATCT
>CAZLYE010000511.1:0-8541 GCA_964562865.1 uncultured Binatia bacterium (SeqCode)
AGGGCCGTCCCGTCTCCCAACGCGGCTGCCAGGCGTGTCACGGGCCGGGTGCGGCGCACGCGGACGCCGGGGGCGGGAAGGGCGTCGGCGGGCTCCGGACCTTCGCGTCCACGGAACGTGCGAGCGATCGGTCGGCCAAGTGCCTCGAGTGTCACGTGGGTCGGGAGAGCCTCCACGACTTCCGGGCGAGTGAGCATGCCCTGGCCGCCGTGCCGTGCACCGGATGCCACCGGATGCACGGCGGCACGCGCGACCGGCTCCTCGCGAAGGCCCCGCCGGAGCTCTGTTACGGCTGCCACCTGGAGATCCGCGCGAAGTTCGCGCTGCCCGCGCATCACCGGGTGAACGAAGGCGCCGTCGGCTGTCTCGACTGTCACCAGCCGCACGGCACGCGGACCCGCGCGGCGCTGCGGGGCGCGAACGATCGCACGTGCTTCCGCTGCCACGGCGACCTCGAGGGACCCTTCGTCTTCGAGCACGCCGGGCTCGTCGTCGAGGGCTGCGTGCGCTGCCACGACCCGCACGGCAGCATCGACCGCCATCTCCTCGTGCGCCAGCAGGTGGCCCAGCTCTGCTACGAGTGCCACACCGTCACGCCGTCGAACCACCTGCAGCCGAGCTACCGCGACTGCACGCGCTGCCACGTCGACATCCACGGGTCGAACACCGACCCGCGCTTCCTGGAGCAGTAGCGTGCGTGCGGGGCGGCTCGTGCTCGCGCTGATCGCGATCGCCGCGAGCCGGGCCGGCGCGGAGGCGCCGGCCCCGTTCTCGGCGTATGCGGTCGACACGATCACGACCGCCGGCTACCGCCTGGTCGACGTCGACGGCTCCACACAGAAGTACCGCGAGGACTACGACCTCCCCTCGGGCCCCCGCCTCTTCCTGCTGGACGTCGACGGGCAGGCGAAGGCACCCGACACGACCCGCCTCGATCGGTTCCATCTCGAGGTCGACACGCCGGGCGACGAGCCCGTGTCGCACTTCCGCCTGTCGGCGGCCGATCGGACGCTCTACGACTTCCGCGCGGACTTCACACGCTCGAGGTACTTCTACGCCGTGCCGCAGCTCTTCGAGGAGCCGGTGGCAGGCGACGTCCGGCTCGACGATCTGCACGACTTCAACTTCGTGCGCACCGACGGCGTGGTCGACCTGCGCGTGCACCCGCCCGGGCTGCCGACGCTCCTCTTCGGCTACCGCCTCTACGAGCGGCAGGGCGACGCGACGTCGACGGTCCGCATCCCCCTGGGAGACACGTTCGTCGTCCCGGCGCCCGTCGATTCGACGACGCACGTGGGGCGGGTCGGCACGGAGTTCACCGCGCTCGGTACGAGCGTGTTCGCGCAGCAGGAGTACCGGCGCGTCGACCGCGGCCACGACCTCGGCCCCGCGGGCCCGCGCCCGGGCGTCGATCCCACCGACGCGTCGACGCTGACCTTCTTCCGGAGCGACCAGGGCGAGCACCTGGACATCCCGGCGACCACCGTGCGCCTGCGCCACCCGTTCGGCGAGACCGCCGAGCTGACGGGCTCGTACTTCTACAGCCACGCGCAGCTCGGCTACGACCTCGCCCGCCGGAGCGTCGGCACCGCCGACGTGAACGGCGTGCCGGTTCCCTCGTCGATGGCCCAGAGCGGCAGCGGCGACGCGACCCTCGACACGCACGTCGCGGACCTCGGGGCGAGCGTCCGCGTCGCGGACCACGTCCGCCTCGAGACGAGCTACCGGCTGAACGACCGGAGCGAGCACGGCGCGTTCGACGAGCTCGGCACGCTCGGGGCGCTGGCAGCGGCGACCGACGACCACGTGCGCATCCACAGCGTGACCGGTGACGTCGCGGTCGAGCCGCGCGACGACCTGTCGCTCCAGGCGGGCGTCCGCTGGGCGCGGCAGGATGCCCACTTCTCGGCGCCCGGCGAGAGCGTCACGACCGATACGGTGGGCGCGATCGGCGGCGTCCGGTATCGGCCGTGGTCGTTCGTCGACCTCTTCGCGCGTTACGAGAACGTGCAGATCGACGACCCCTTCGTCGTGCCGGGCGACCCGCTCCGGACGCCGCCGCTCCCGGAGCGGCAGATCGCGCTCACCTTCACGAACCGCGGCACGGCCGGCGTCCGGCTGGAGCCGCGTGACTGGGTGACCGTCAGCTGGCAGCTCGTGACGGACAGCCGGGAGAACTCGACCTTCGACGCGCGCTCCCGGACCTTCGGCAACAGCACGTCGATCAGCCTGATGCCGCGTCCGGACCTGACGCTGTTCGCGAGCTACACCTGGCGGGAGCTCGACAGCCGCGCCGACATCCTGCTGGCACCGCTGTACACGCGGACGCTGTCGCTGCAGAACGGCACGGAGAACGTCTTTGTGACCCAGCTCCGCTGGGACTTCGGGCTGGGCGGGTGGCGCTGGTCGACCGGATGGGACGTCACCTGGGTGAGCGCGGACACGACGCTCCGGCCGCGGCTCGAGCCCGGGCTCGCGGGCAGCGAGGCCTTCGACCTCGCCCGCATCGACGGCGGAACCTTCCTGGCGCTTCACCACCCGTGGATCGAGCCGTCGGTCGAGTTCCGCATGATCGACTACAACGAGCGCGTGCTGCCGCTGAACGACTACCGGGCGACGATTCTCGCGTTCAAGCTGACGAAACGGTGGAGCTTCTGACGGTCAGCTGGGGAGAAACCCGCTCACGTGCCGGTGGCACACGATGCACTGGGTCGTGTAGTGCGGCGCGCCGCCGCCGTCGGCTCGGTAGAACTGCGTCCGCGTGTGGCACACCTCGCAGAGCCCCGTCCCGGGAGCGGAGGCGCTCGCGAAGCTCCCGTCCGCCTGGCCGGTGAGGCTCGTGAAGACGAGCGGCCGATCGGTGCCCTGCGACGTGTGGATGACGTCCCGAACGAGCCGGATGTTGTCGCTGCCGTGGGGGTCGTGGCATTGCATGCACGGCACGGCGATGCCGGGAGGCACGTGCGTCGTGACGAGCGCGGACGAGTGGCAGTCGGCGCACGCTGCCGTCGCGCGGTGTCCCGGGCCTGGGTCGGGCAGCACCTCCGCGTGACAGCTGCTGCACGCGCCCGCGAACTTCGCGTGGTGGAGCGTCGGCTTCGCGAGGAGCGCGGCCTCGCCGGGATGGCAGATGGCGCAGTTGGCGTCGCTCACGACCGGCTGGAAGCCCGCGGCGTGGTCGTGGCAGAGCGTGCAGTCGCCCGTGTAATGGCTCTGTCCGCGGCCGTTCGCCGGATAGAACTTCGTCGAGCGGTGGCAGACCTCGCAGAGCCCGTGGCCGGGGCGCGCGGTATCCACGAACGGCAGCGGGGCGTCCGCGGCGGGAGGACGGAAGTCGATCGGACGGAAGCGGCCGCGGGCGAGGATCGCGGTGCGGATCAGGTGCGCGTTCTCCGAGCCGTGGGGATCGTGGCACCGCAGACACCTCCGGCGCTCGCGGACCGGGCGGAGCGCGTGGGCCGGCGGCGGATGCGTCACGACCGGCGTCGCGTGGTGTGACGTGCAGCTCGCCGGGATGGCGCGGTGCCCGTTCCCGAAGACGCCCGGGCGGCGATCCTCGTGGCAGGTGATGCAGTCGATCGACGGCGCGTGCCCGCCGTCGAAGGCTGCGAGCGCTGCCTCGGTCTCGTGGCAGCGGGCGCAGATCGCGGCGTCGGATGCGCTGGCCCCAGGGGGAGCGGCGGCGGCCGCCAGCGCAAGCCAGAGCGCCGGAAGCAACCTCGTCCACGCCTTCATGGGAGCGCGATGATATCCTCCTCAGCTCCTCGAGGCGCAAACCGGGGTGTCTCTCGGACCCGCCAGCGTGTCCCGCCCCGGCCGCACTGGACTTCGGCGGGACGGGTGGCTATGAGGCGACGGCGAATTCGTTGGATGGCCGCTTCTCATTCGTGCGAGCGTCCGCCGGCAACGTTCCGACAAGACGGAAATCGCGTGGAGAGAGCATCGTCCCTGCACGGTGGAATTCGCTGGCAGTGGATTTGCTGTTGGTGCGGCCGATCCGAAAGGAGAACGAGGCATGAGTCCGAGGCGAGCATCGGGAGGAAGCTTGGGCGTACTCGCCGTTCTCCTTGCTGCCCTCGGAGGTCTCCTCGTCGAGGCCGCCTCCGTGCGCGCCGCGTGGGACGGGACCCAGCAGATCGTCCCGGGCGACCGGGTGAGCGCCCGGTTTGCCGCGGCACCCGGCGCCGAGACCCACTTCTTCACGTTCTACGCGCCCGACAAGACGACGCTCGAGGTCGCGTGGCACGCGGCCCGCGGCGAGAAACTCGACGTGACGGTCCTCGATCCCGAGATGCACGCCCTCGACACCGCGAGCCACACGAAGGGGCACCGCATCCGGCGGCTCCCGCTCGCGAGCCACGGCCGCTACACGATCCAGGTGCAGACGACCGCGGGCGCAGGGCGGTACACGCTCGACACGTCGGCGCAGTATCCGAAGCACTACGGCGGCAAGGGGCTCGTCACGCCCGCGGCGGGGAACTTCGAGCTCGACCTCGGGCTGCCCGCGGGGACGCGACTCGGCGCGAAGGTGAAGAAGGGGAAGGGCGGCGCGGGGAAGCCGACGTTCGCCTCGCTCGACGGCCCGCAGGGCCCGGTGGACCTCGGTAAGCCGAACCCGACGTCGATCAGGAAGGTCACGCTCGGAGCGACGGGGCTCTTCACCCTCGCCGTCGCGGGCGGCGCGGGCGGCAAGATCGACCTCACGGTCACGCCGCGGGTCCCGAAGGGCAACACGAGCTATGCCTTCGACGACGCCGAGAACACGCTCGGCACCGCGACGGCCATCCGCACGGCGTGGCTCGGCTCGGCGCACGCCGAACTGACCGCGGAGCCGTTCGCGCACTGGAACAACGACAGCCCCGCGGTCGTCCCGCAGGCCTGCGCCCGGTGCCACAGCGGCCTCGGCTACCAGGACTTCATCGGGGCGATCGCGAACCCGTACGCGTCGCCCCCGGAGGCGGCTCCGTCGTCGAACCTGAACGACCCACCGCCGTCGCCGGGCGAGGGGCCGGTCGCGTCGGGCCCGTGGCCGGTCGGCACGCCCGTCAACTGCGACGCGTGCCACAACGAGATCACGCCGACCCTCACCGAAATCACGTTCCCCTCCGGCCTGCAGGCGACCGGGCTCGGGCCCGAGGCGCGCTGCATGCTCTGCCACCAGGGGCGGGAGTCGACCGTCAGCGTCGAGAAGAAGATCTCCGATGCGTACGCGGCGGCGAAGAACCCGATCACGAGTGACGACACGGTGAGCCCGGCGATCGCCTTCCTGAACGTCCACTACTTCGCGGCCGCGGGCAGCCTCTACGGCCGCGAAGCGAAGGTGGCCTACGAGTACCCCGACCCGACCCAGGCGATGCTACCCGCCGATCCGGTGTCGGGGCTCAGCATCAGCCCGCGCAAGGCGTACGACGGGAAGTTCGCGCACGTCGCGTCGAAGGACGCCTGCTACAAGTGTCACGACCAGCACTCGCTGAAGGTGCGCGTCGCGGACTGCGCCACCTGCCACGTCGACCGGAACGGCGACCCGATCGTCACCGCACCGCCGACGACCGACGCGGAGTACGAGGCGGCGATCGACCGGCTCCACGACGTGCGCATGGCCGGGACGATCAACGACTTCAACGGAAACGGCGACACGAACGAGGGCGTGTACTACGAGATGACCGGCCTCCGGGACATCCTCTACGGGGCGATCCGGGCCTACGCGAACACCCCGAAGACGGACGCGTCCGGCGCGCCGGTGGCGGCGACGCCAATCGCCTACTCGCCGACGGCGTACCCGTACTTCTTTGTCGACACGAACGACAACGGCGTGGTCGACGCGGGCGAGACGACGGCGTACGCAAACTGGACCGCACGCCTGCTGCGCGCCGCGTACGACTACCAGTACTCGCAGAAGGACCCGGGGGCCTTCGCCCACAACGCGAAGTACCTGATCGAGATCCTGTACGACGCGATCGCCGACATCAACGCGGTGCAGCCCGTGCCGGGGTTCGCGAACCTCGTCCGGAACGACAGCGGGCACTTCGACACGACCGCCGAGGTCTACCGGCACAGGGACGAGGACACGGACCACCTCGTCGACCCGTCGTGCACGCGCTGCCACTCGCCGGAGGGCTTCGTCTTCCGCGCCACGTATGGCATCGACCAGACGATTCCCGCTCCGCTCTCGAGCGGGATGACGTGCGAGACGTGCCACGAGACGGGGGCCATCTTCACGCCGCTCAACGGCAACAAGCCGGCCCGTCGCTACATCGCGTCGGTCACCTTCCCGTACCCATCGACGGCGACCTCGTCGCAGATCTCCGCGCTCACGATCATGAACGGCATGCAGGGCACGGATGCGGAGGACGACTCCTACGACTGCATGACGTGTCATCAGGGCCGCGAGTCGACGCTCACGGTCGACACGGCGAATCCCACCCGGGTGAGCACGTTCACGGTGAGCTTCCGGAACGTCCACTACCTGTCGGCCGGCGCGACCCAGTACGGCAACAAGGCCGCGGTCGCCTACGAGTACGCCGCGTGCTCGGTCACGACCAGCCAGCTCTGCCTGGTGAACGCCGACTGTCCGGTCAGCGAGACGTGCGTGAGCAACAGGGCCGCCAGGTACGCGGCGCCGTGGAACCACGGCACGGCCTACATGGGTCTCTGCACCAACGATGCGACGCGCGCGTGCACGGTCAGCACGGACTGCGCGCCCCCGGGCACCTGCGACCTCTATCCGCGCCCGGCGAACGAGCGGGCGAAGTGCTCCTTCTGCCACATGCAGAACGGCAGCCACAGCTTCGAGCCGCAGTTCACGACGGCCTGCACGTACTGCCACGGCAACGAGACGCTCGACACGATCACGCCCGCGTTCCGCAACCAGGACAATTGGGTCGTTCCCTCGACGACCCCGAAGGCGCAGGTCGCCGTGTTCGGGGCACGGTTGTACGCGGCGATCCAGGCGTACTGCGCCGCCGCGGCAGACAGCGTGTCGCCGCCGGCAGGCGCGAGCTACGTCGCCTACAACGGCGCCGTGTACCCGTACTGGTACCAGGACACGAACAAGAACGGTGTGGTCGACCCCGGCGAGACGACGGCGATGAAGTTCGACAGCCGGTCGGCGCGCGCCGCCTTCAACTACCAGTACTACCAGAAGGAGCCGGGCGCCTGGGCGCACAACAACAAGTACATCGTCCAGGTCCTCTACGACTCGATCCAGGACCTCGGGGGCAACCTCGCGGGCCTCACCCGGCCGCCCGCGCCCTAGCGAGCATGCAGGTCCGCGGACCCCAGCGCCTGCTCTTCGACGTGTGGTCCGCCTTCTACGACCTCCCCTGGATCCAGCGCGCCGTGTACCGCGCGCCGCACGACGCCGTCGTCGCGGAGCTCCGCGCGTCGCCGTGCGGGAGCGTGCTTGACGTCGGCTGCGGGACGGGGCTGCTCGCCGCGCGCCTCCGGCGCGAGCTCCCGGGATCCTGCGTCACCGGGTGCGACTTCTCGCGCGGCATGCTGGCGCAGGCGCGCGCGCACGACCCGGCAGGCGCGTGGGTGCAGGGCGACGCCGGCCGGCTCCCGGTCCGGAGCGGCGCGTTCGATGCCGTCGTCTCGACGGAGGCGTTCCACTGGTTCCCGGACCAGCGCGCCGCCCTGCGCGAGTTCCGGCGGGTGCTCCATCCCCATGGACGGATCATGCTCGTGCTCGTGAACCCGCGCTTCGCGGCGGCGGGCCGGCTGGCTGAGCGCGCGTCGGCCGCCATGGGCGAGCCCTTCTCCTGGCCGACGGCCGGTGCGATGCGCCGGCAGATCGTGGCGGAGGGCTTCGTGATCCTCCGCCAGCAATGGCTCTTCCGGCTCCCTGGGGCACTGCTGTTTCCGCCGGTCCTCACCGTGGCGATGGTCCCGAGGCCATCCGCGACCGAGCCGCGTCAGGACAGCCGGACGCGATCGGGGCCTCGGGGAGGGACGTGGACGCGGGAGCCGACGAACGCGTCCGCGTGAGACCCGAGCGGCGCCGCGTCGGCACCGCGCTCCTTCGGGCATGCGAGCCCGATGTGACGAAGGGCCTCGAACGCGTGGAAGAGCTCAGGAAGACGAGGGGCTTCCCGCTCGCGCCGGACGCAGAGCTGGATGGCGGGGTGGATGCCGCTCCGTTGGAGCGCCTCGACGGCGGACCAGACGCGGGCGACGCTCGCACCGTCGGCGCCGACGTCGCGGGGCACGACCTCGGCACCCATCGACGTGACGGGCCTCGAGCGCCCGCGGGACCCGGGACGTCGTGACGAACGGACAGCGCACGATCGTGATCGTACTCGCCCCTGTCGGCGTTGAAAGCGCGGATCTCGGCCCCGCACGAGGGCCCCATCAACCGTCTCATGCTGGGCACCCGATCGGCCGCGGATTCTCATCGCTGCGACGATTGGTGGTTTCGGTGCACCCGCAGGCTCGGCACCCCGTGTGCTACGGCGGCCATGGGCCTCGGAGACGCCGAGCCGGGCTCAGTCGCCACGACGCGCAGCGGGCCGCGGACGCGCGACGAGAGGACGCAACCGCCCG
>CAZLYE010000512.1:0-8532 GCA_964562865.1 uncultured Binatia bacterium (SeqCode)
TTCATGACGGCGCTCGCGCGCTGCTTCGTCGAGTCGGACTGCTCCCTCGCCGAGATCAACCCGCTCGTCGTGCTGACGGACGGGAAGCTCCTCGCGCTCGACGCCAAGATCGGGTTCGACGACAACGCGCTCTTCCGCCACGCGGACCTGCGCGAGCTGCGCGACCCGTCGGAGGAGGACCCGCGCGAGCGCGAGGCGGCGAAGTACGACCTCTCCTACATCGCGCTCGACGGGAACATCGGCTGCATGGTGAACGGCGCGGGCCTCGCGATGGCCACGATGGACACGGTGAAGGCCGCGGGCGGGATGCCCGCCAACTTCCTCGACGTCGGCGGCGGCGCGGACGCGAAGAAGGTCGCCGCGGCGTTCCGCATCCTCCTCTCGGACCCGGCGGTGCGCGCGATCTTCATCAACATCTTCGGCGGCATCCTCCGCTGCGACGTCCTCGCGGAGGGCGTGGTGCAGGCGGCGCGGGAGGTCGGGCTCAAGGTGCCGCTCGTCGTGCGCATGGAGGGGACGAACGTCGAGCAGGGAAAGAAGATCCTCGCCGAGTCGAAGCTCGACGTGATCACGGCGAGCGACATGCTGGACGGCGCCCGGAAGGCGGTCGCGGCGGCCTCGCGATGAGCGTGCTCGTCGACAGGAGGACCCGCGTCCTCACCCAGGGCATCACGGGTGCGACCGGGCAGCTCCACACCCGTCTCTGCCGCGAGTACGGGACGCAGATGGTCGCCGGCGTCACGCCCGGTCGCGGCGGGACTGACTTCGAGGGCATCCCGATCTTCGACACGGTCGGCGCCGCGGTGCGCGAGACCGGCGCGAACGCATCGGTGATCTACGTGCCGCCCGCCGGCGCCGCCGACGCGATCCTCGAGGCCGCGGATGCGGGGCTGCCGCTCGTCGTCTGCATCACCGAGGGCGTGCCCGTCCTCGACATGGTGCGGGTGAAGCGCTCGCTCGAGGGCCGTGCCACGCGCCTCATCGGGCCGAACTGCCCCGGGATCATCACCCCCGGCGAGTGCAAGATCGGCATCATGCCCGGCTACATCCACACGCCCGGACGCGTCGCCGTCGTGTCCCGCAGCGGCACGCTCACGTACGAGGCCGTGCACCAGCTGACGCTCCTCGGCGTCGGGCAGTCGACGTGCATCGGCATCGGCGGCGATCCCATCATCGGCACCGGCTTCGTCGACGCGCTCCGCCTCTTCCAGGACGACCCGGCGACCATCGCCGTCATCCTGATCGGCGAGATCGGCGGCACCGCGGAGGAGGACGCGGCCGCGTTCATCGCGGCGCACATGACGAAGCCCGTCGTCGCCTTCATCGCCGGCCAGACGGCGCCCAAGGGCAAGCGGATGGGACACGCGGGGGCGATCATCGCGGGCGGGAAGGGCACGGCAGCCGAGAAGATGGACGCGTTCCGCCGCGCCGGCGTCACCCTCGCGCCGAGCCCCGCCGAGCTGGGCGCCACCATGCAGCGCGTCCTCCGCGAGAAGAGGTTGGCCTGATGACCGAACGAACCCTCTGCATCGTCAAGCCCGATGCCATGCGCAAGCGCGCGCTCGGCCGGATCCTCGCGATGATCGATGAGCGCGGCCTGACGCCGGTCGCGGCACGCATTCTGACGCTCGCGCCGACCGACGCGGAGCGCTTCTACGCCGTCCACCGCGCACGCGGTTTCTTCGGCGACCTGGTCCGGTTCATGAGCTCGGGGCCCGTCTTCGTCTGCGTGCTGGAGGGCGACGGCGCGATCGCGCGCTGGCGCGACCTCATGGGCCCGACCGACTCGAAGAAGGCACCGAAGGGCACGATCCGCGGCGAGTTCGGGACCGACGTCGAGCAGAACGCGGTGCACGGCTCGGACGCGCCCGAGACCGCGCGCGCCGAGATCGGCTTCTTCTTCGGCGGGCTCGACCTGCCGGGAGCGACGGCGTCGGCGTAGTGCGGGCGTGGCGGTCCGCACGCGACGCCGCTAAGATCGGGGCCGTGCCCCGGGACGTCCAGGATCTCTCGCGCGCGGAGCTCGAGACGTGGTGCGCGGACGCGGGCGAGCCGCGCTACCGCGCGACGCAGATCCTCGCGTGGGTGCACCGGAAGGGTGCGCCGACGTTCGACGCGATGTCGAGCCTCGCCCGGCCCCTCCGCGCGAAGCTCGCGGCGGAGTTCACGATCGGTCGGCTCGCGCCCGCCGTCGTCGCCGACGCCGCCGACGGCACGCGGAAGATGCTCTTCCGCCTCGACGCGGAGGGCGGACGACTGGCGGCCGTCGAGAGCGTCCTCATCCCGCAGTTCGACCGCGACGCCGGCGCGCGCGACCGGCTGACCCTCTGCATCTCGAGCCAGGCCGGGTGCGGCATGGGCTGCGCGTTCTGCGCGACGGCTCGCATGGGGCTCGTCCGGAACCTCGCGGCGTCGGAGATCGTCGGGCAGGTGCGCGCCGGCCGGGCGCTCGCCGCGCCGCGCGCGCTCACCAACGTCGTGTTCATGGGCATGGGCGAGCCGCTCGCGAACTACGAGTCGGTCCGGACGGCGCTCGAGATCCTCACGGCGGAGTGGGGCTTCGCGATCTCTCCCCGTCGGATCACCGTGTCGACGGTCGGGCTCGTGCCGGCGATCCCGCGCCTCATCGCCGAGACGCGCGTCAACCTCGCCGTGTCGCTCAGCGCGACGACGGACGCGCAGCGCGAGCGGCTCATGCCCGTCGACCGGCGCTGGCCGCTCGCCGCGCTCCTCGCCGCCTGCCGGGACCTCCCGCTCCCGCGGCGCAAGCGCATCACGTTCGAGTACGTGATGCTCGGCGGCGAGAACGACACGGACACCGACGCGCGCCGCCTCGTGCGCCTGCTCCACGGGCTCCGCGCCAAGGTGAACCTGATCCCCTTCAACGCGTTCCCCGGCGCCGGCTTCGTCCCGAGCCCATGGGCGCGCATCGCCCGCTTCCAGGCGATCCTCCGCGCGCACGGGCTCAACGCCACGGTCCGCGAGAGCCGCGGGCAGGACATCCAGGCGGCGTGCGGGCAGCTCGCGGTCGCGCGCGCGGCGGCCTGACGTGCCGGGGATCGGCGTCGTCGTCAATCCGCACGCGCGGGCGAACCGGAACGGCGGCGCGGCACGCGTCCAGCGGCTGGCCGAGCTGGTCGGGGCGGACGGCACGGTCCGGGTGACGGAGTCGCTCCCCGCGATCGAGGAGGTGGCGCGCGAGTTCCGCGATCGCGGGACCGAGGTGCTGGCCATCTGCGGGGGCGACGGCAGCTATCACTGCACGCTCACGGGCTTCCGGCGCGTGTACGGCGAGAGGCCGCTGCCGCTCCTCCTGCCGCTGCGCGCCGGCACGATCAATTACGTCGCGGACGCGATCGGCGGGCGGCGCGGACGCCCCGAGCAGGTGCTGTCGCGCGTCGTGCGCGACTACCGGAAGGGCCGCATCTACGAGACGACGGAGCGCGACCTCCTGCGGGTCAACGGCGCCGAGTACGGCTTCGTGCTGAGCTTCGGCACCGCCGTCAACTACCTCCGCCTCTACTACGCGATGGAGCGGCAGGGCGCGATGCGGGCGGCGGCGCTCCTCACGCGGCTCATCGCCTCCGCGGTCGCCGGGACGCACATCTCGCGCGCGGTCTTCCAGGCGATCTCCGCCGACGTCGAGTGCGACGGGGAGCCGGTGCCGTTCCGCCAGTTCACGTTCTTCTTCGCGGCGACGGTCGACCGGATCGCCCTCGGCTTCCGGCCGACCTACCTCGGGACGCGGAAGCGGGGCCACATGCACGTCGTCGGTGGCCCGGTCGCCGCGATCCGACTCGTCCGCCGCGCGCTCCGCATCTACCGCGGCTTCCCGACCGGCGAGCCGATGCTCTTCGACAACCTCGCGCGCCGGACGGTCGTCCGCTTCTTCCGCCCCGAGTACTGGATGCTCGACGGCGACATCCTGCCTCGGGCCGAGCGCCTCGAGGTCGACGTGCCGTGCCGCGTGACCCTCATCCGCGGCTGAGCGAAACGCCTTGCACTCGGACCGTTTTTCCCTACCATGGCCCGGCCGCGGCCCGGCCGTGGCGGGAGGCAGCGCAGCATGGGGGAAGCGACGCTCGGCGTCTTCGGTGGTAGCGGGCTCTACGAGCTTCCGGGGCTCGTGGACGTCGAGCGCGTCCGCGTCGACACCCCCTTCGGTCCGCCGTCGGACGAGTTCGTGATCGGCCGTCTCGGCGGCGTGCGCCTCGCCTTCCTCCCCCGGCACGCCCGCGGTCACCGCCTGCTCCCGACGGAGCTCAACTTCCGGGCCAACGTCTACGGCATGAAGCAGCTCGGCGCGGAGTGGGTCGTCTCGGTGAGCGCGGTCGGGAGCCTGCAGGAGAAGATCGCTCCCGGGCACGTGGTCGTTCCGGACCAGTTCATCGACCGCACGCGCCACCGCGCCGACACGTTCTTCGGGCGCGGCATCGTCGCGCACGTGCAGTTCGCCGACCCGCTCTGCCCGACGCTCTCGCGCGCGCTCGTCGACGCCGCGCGCGCCGAGGCCGCGACGGTCCACGTCGGCGGCGTCTACGTCTGCATGGAGGGCCCGCAGTTCTCCACCCGCGCCGAGTCGCACCTCTACCGGAGCTGGGGCGCGCACGTGATCGGGATGACGAACCTGCAGGAGGCGAAGCTCGCGCGCGAGGCGGAGATCTGCCTCGCGACGCTCGCGCTCGCCACGGACTACGACTGCTGGAACACCGCCCACGGCGACGTCCAGATCGAGGACGTCCTCAAGATCCTGTCCGCGAACGTCGACCTCGCCCGCCGCACGATCGCCCGCGTGGCCGCGAGGCTCCCGGCGCGGACCGGCTGCCCGTGCCCGACCGCGCTCGCCAACGCGATCATCACCGAGCGGAGCGCCATTCCGGCCGAGGTCCGGCGCGACCTCGCGCCGATCATCGGGAGGTACGTGTGAGCAGCGCAGCGATTGCGGTGGTCGGGTCGGTCGCGTTCGACACCATCGAGACGCCGGTCGGGCGCGCGGAGGAGGTCCTCGGCGGCTCCGCGACGCACTTCGCCGTCGCAGCGAGCTACTTCGCGCCGGTCAACCTGGTCGCGGTCGTGGGCGAGGACTTTCCGGAGGCCGAGCGCGAGTACCTCGCGTCGCGCGGCATCGACCTCTCCGGGCTCGAGGTGCGGCCCGGGCGCACGTTCCGGTGGACCGGCCGATACCACGAGGACATGAACCTCCGCGACACGCTCTCGCTCGAGCTGAACGTCTTCGCCGACTTCCGGCCGACGCTCTCGGAGAAGGTCCGCCACTCGCCGATCGTCTTCCTCGCGAACATCGACCCGACGCTCCAGGACTCCGTGCTCGAGCAGTTCGAGGATCCGAGCGTCGTCGCGTGCGACACGATGAACCACTGGATCGAGGGCGCCCGAGAGCCGCTCGAGGCGCTTCTCCCGCGTGTCGACCTGCTGATCGTGAACGACGAGGAGGCGCGGCTCCTCTCCGGCGAGCAGAACGTCTCCCGCGCCGCCCGCCGGATCCTGGAGCTCGGCCCGCGGAGCGTCCTGGTCAAGCGCGGCGAGTACGGCGCGATCCTCTTCTCGCCGGATTCCGTCTTCGCGGTCCCCGCGTACCCGCTCGAGGAGGTCTTCGACCCGACGGGTGCCGGCGACACGTTCGCGGGCGGGGTGATCGGGTACATGGCGGCCACCGGCGAACGGTCCGAGGGCGGTCTCCGCCGCGCGATCGTCTACGGCAGCGTGCTCGCGTCCTACGTCGTCGAGGACTTCGGCGGGCAGCGGCTGCGGACGCTCACCCGCGACGACATCGACCGGCGCTATCGGCAGTTCGTCGCACTGACGGAGTTTTGAGCACCCCGGCGCCCGACGTCTCGGTCGTCATCCCCGTCTACAACGAGGCGGAGAACGTTCCGCCGCTCCTCGAGGAGCTCGGCCGCGTGCTCGCGACGCTCCCGCGCCGGACCGAGATCGTCGCCGTCGACGACGGCAGCACGGACGGGAGCTTCGAGCGGCTGCGCGCGCTCGCGGCTGAGGAGCCGCGGCTCCGGATCGTGCGCCTCGCCCGCAACTACGGGCAGACGGCGGCGCTCGCCGCGGGCATCGAGCACGCGCGCGCGCCGGTCATCGTGTCGATGGACGCGGACCTGCAGAACGACCCGGCCGACATCCCGCGCCTCCTCGCCGCCCTCGCCGACGACATCGACGTGGTGAACGGCTGGCGGAACCCGCGCCGAGACCCGTGGCTCACGCGCCGGCTCCCGTCGCGGCTGGCGAACCATCTCATCTCGCTCGTCACGGGCACCACGCTTCACGACTACGGGTGCACGCTCCGCGCCATGCGTGCGTCGTACGCCAGGGAGCTGCAGCTCTACGGCGAGCTCCATCGCTTCATTCCGGCGCTCGCCGCCGACCTCGGCGCGCGCGTGACGGAGGTGAAGGTCCACCACCGCCCGCGGACGCTCGGTCGTTCGAAGTACGGCCTGTCACGGACGCTGCGCGTGCTCCTCGACCTGCTGACCGTCAAGTTCCTCTCCGGCTTCTCGACGCGTCCGATCCAGCTCTTCGGCCTCTTCGGCCTCCTCTGCGCGAGCGCCGGGCTCGTCCTGACCGGGGAGCTCGGGTTCGAGCGGATCTTTCTCGGCGTCCGCCTCGCAGGCCGGCCCGTCGTGCTGCTCGCGATCCTGCTCGTCGTCGTCGGCGTGCAGTTCGTGTCGCTCGGGTTGCTCGGCGAGATGCTGGTGCGGACGTACCACGAGTCGCAGGCGAAGCCGATCTACCGGGTGCGCGAGGTCGTCGGCTGAGGCGGGCCTGGTGCATCGCCGCCGGGCTCGTGCTCGTCGCCGCCCGCGCCGGCGCGCTCTCCGGTCCCGAGGTCTACGAGCAGGCGTGTGCACCGTGCCACGGTGCCGACGGGCGCGGTGCGTCCCGCGGGAGCGGGATCACGGTCCCGCTCCCGGACTTCACGGACTGCGCGGTCTCGACCGCCGAGACGACCGCCAACTGGGCGGGCCTCGTCCGCCACGGCGGCCCGTTCCTCGGCATGTCGAGCGAGATGCCCGCGTTCGGCGACGCGCTCTCCGACGAGGATATCCTCGCCGTGCTCGCCCGCGTGCGCGCCTTCTGCACCGACCCGCGCTACCCGCTCGGCGATCTGAACTTCCGCCGTCCCGTCTTCGTCGAGAAGGCCTTTCCCGAGGACGAGGCCGTGGTGAGCGCCGACGTCGAGCGGCGCGCCTTGGACGCGGAGCTCGCGATCGAGCAGCGGATCGGCCCGCGCGGGCAGATCGAGGTGACAGTGCCCGGCGGTGCCGTCGAACCCCGCGCAGAGCCGACGCGCGGCGGGCTCGGCGACCTCTCCGTCTCGTACCGCCATGTGCTCCTCGCGGCGCCGCGCTGGTGGACGATCGTCGCGGCCGGCACGGAGGTCGTCCTGCCGACCGGCAACCGTCGGCACGGCGTCGGCGCCGGGACGACGGTCGTCGCCCCGCAGCTCTTCTCCGGTCACCGGCTCGGCCCGCTGGTGGTCCAGACGCAGGTCCGCGCGGAGCTCCCCGGCGACACCGCGCGCGCGGAGCGCGCGATGCTCTACCGACTCGCCATCCAGGCGCCGCTCGGGCCGTACAAGAAGTGTCCCGTGCCCGCGCTCGAGGTGGAGCAGTCGCAGGATCTCGACGGCGGCGTGCACGCCGCGACGGTCCTCGGCCCGACGCTCTACCTGCCGCTCAGCCGTCGCGGCCACGTCGCGCTCGGAGCCGGCGTGCAGCTACCCGTCGCCGGCACGCATCCGTTCGACTGGCGCGTCGGAACGTTTCTCCTCTGGGAGTATCGCGACGGGCCGCTCTGGGCGTGGTGAGACGCGCGCGCTGAATTGACTTCACGGGACGTCGCCGGTATGCGTCCCCGGGCATGAAGCTCTGCGTCGTCGGCACGGGATACGTCGGACTCGTCGCCGGCACGTGCTTTGCGGAGAGCGGTAACGACGTCGTCTGCGTCGACAACGTCGCGGCCAAGATCGCGGCGCTCCGCGACGGCGTCGTGCCGATCTACGAGCCGGGGCTCGAGGAGCTGATCCGGCGGAACGTCGCCGAGGGGCGCCTCGGCTTCACGACCGACCTCGCACAGGCTGTGCGGGCGAGCGCGGTCGTGTTCATCGCCGTCGGCACGCCGTCGGCGCACGACGGCTCGGCCGATCTCTCGCAGGTGCTCGCGGCCGCGGACGCGATCGGCCGCGCGCTCGAGCGGACCGATGTGCACGGGCCGAGCGTAGCATGCGCGTGCTATCTTGCGCCTATGCGGCTCGCGGTCCTCGGGACCGGTTACGTGGGGCTGGTCGCCGGCGCCGGCTTCGCCGACTTCGGCAACGACGTCTGCTGCGTCGACATCGACGACGCCAAGGTCGAGCGCCTCACGCGCGGCGAGATCCCGATCTACGAGCCGGGCCTCGAGCCGCTCCTGCGGCGCAACGTCGAAGAGGGGCGGCTCACGTTCACCACCGACATCCCGCGCGCGGTGCGCGGCGCCGAGGTGGTGATCATCGCCGTCGGCACGCCG
>CAZLYE010000513.1:0-2771 GCA_964562865.1 uncultured Binatia bacterium (SeqCode)
GCGTCTCGCGAGCGCGATCCCGGCGAGCACCACCACCAACAGGAGGAACGCAACCGGGCTGGCCGCGAGCGTCAGCGCTGTGAGGGCCGCGAACTCCCAGCGCCGCCTGCTCTGGAGCGCCCAGATCGCCAGCAGGGCGAGCGCGATCCCGAGCGCGAAGGGAAACGCGGCGGAGAGGACGATCCCGCCCCAGACGACGGCGAAGGTTCGGCTCGACCAGCGCGAGGTCGGGCCCCACTCGCGCCCGAGCACGACCGCGAACGCGAGCGCGGCGAGCGAGATCGTCGCGACCGCGAGGAGCCGGATCCCGAGGAGCGCGGCGAGCGGGTAATAGAGGACGCTGTACCCGACGAAGCTGTAGCGCCCGGCGTACCAGAAGTTGTTCCAGAGCGTGAAGCCGTGCTGGAGGAACAGCGTCCGCTGGTACGCGTGGGCGGCCAGGTCGGAGCCCGGCGGTCCGAGCCACGCGAGCGGTGCGGCGACCATCGCCGCGGTCATGGCGGCGAGCAGCGCTTCGCGCACGAGCGGATTACGCCTGTGCACGAGACGAGCCTATCTCTCCGGGCCTGGCCGATCCGTCAGTAGTCACCCCGGATCGGTACCGCGCGCGACGACGGCTACACCAGCGGGATGAGCACGGTCGCGCTCAGGGCCCCCGCGACCGCGAGCGACGCGCTCGCGCCGGCGGCGAGGAGCGCGATCCGGCGGACGCCCGGGCTGGGATAGGGCGCGAGCCAGGCCAGGCTGCCGAGCCCGAATGCGATCCCGACCGCGGTCTCGACGGCGTGGAAGGCGATTCCCCCCGCGAGCGCGCTCGCGAACGAGCTGCCGTGTGTGTGGAAGACGACCGCGACGGCTCCGCTGGTGATCCCGACGTTTCCCGGCGTGAGCGGAACGAGCCCGGTCACCTCGAGGGCGGGGACGATCACGAGTGCGGCCGCGACCGGGTTCCCGATTCCGAGCGCGGACCCGATCGCCGCGGCGGCGACCACCTTGCCGCCGAGCGACAGAGCGACCCAGGCAACGAGCCGGCACCCGTGGCCCGGCTCGCGACCGAGCTCGCGAAACGCATCGAGGACGTGGGCCGCGCGACCCGAGGCGTCGCGCCGGCGGACGCCGAACGCCACCGCGCCTGCCGCCGCGGCGATCCCGGCCAGCACGAACAGTGGCCACGCGGGCAGGGCGTGGGCGGCCACGCCGGCCGCCACGAGCGCCGCGAGCACGACCGCACGTGCGGCGCCCAGCGCGGCGAAGGCGCCACCGGCCCGCCAGAGGCGCTCGTCCTTGTCGAGCGCGCGCGAGAAGAGCCCGATGCGGACCGCGTCGCCGGCGTGGATCGGCGTGAATGTGTTCACCAGCGACCCGACGCCGAAGCGTGCGGTCGCGTCGGCGAGCCCGATGCGCCCGCCGCAGAGGCCGAGAGCGCTCCGCCACGAGCCGGCCGCCGACACGACGGCGATCGCGAAGCCGGCGCCCGCGATCCAGAGCCAGCTCGGGTCGGCCGAGCGAAGCGCGCCCATCGCCTCCACGACGCGGGAACCGAGGAGCTGCGGCGTCGCGAGGAGGACCGCGAGCGCGAGAAGTGTGCCGCCGGTGGCGGCGATCCCGCGTCTGCCGACGTGGAAAAGGCGCTGCTCGCTCGTCTCGTCTATCTCGACCCTCTCCCGTACGTGGACGCCGGCCCGCGAAGCTTGTTAGGCGCGGGTGAGAACCGAGTGAGGACGTGAGTACGCTCCCCGCATGCGCGGGGCGATTGCGGCAGGCCATCCCCTCACCGCGGAGGCGGGCGCGCGCGTGCTGCGGGCCGGCGGCAACGCGGTGGACGCCTGTGTCGGGGCGGCGCTCGTCTCCTGGGTGTGCGAGAGCATGCTCACGGGGCCGGGCGGCGGCGGTTTCATGCTCCTCCACCGGGCGGCCGAGGGGCGCACGCGGGTCTTCGACTTCTTCGTCGCCGTACCGCGGGAGGCGGCCGCGGCCGGCGAGCTGCTCGAGCTCGACGTCGACTTCGACGGCGACACGCGGCAGTCGTTCCGCACCGGAGCGGCCGCGGTGGCGGTTCCGGGAACCGCGCTCGGGCTCGAGGAGGCGCACCGCGGCTTCGGCTCGCTCCCGTGGGCGGAGCTGGTCGAGCCGGCCGCCCGGCTCGCGCGGGACGGCGTCGTCCTCACGCCCGCTCAGGGCTACCTGCACCGCATCCTCGACGGGCTGCTCCGCCACTCGCCCGAAGGGGACGCGCTCTACGGCCCGGGCCGCGCGGTCGCCGCGGGCGAGCGGCTCTCGCTGCCCGAGCTGGCGGAGACGCTCGACCGGCTCGGGTCCGAGGGCGCGGCAACCCTCTATCGGGGCGAGCTCGCGCACCGGATCGTCGCGCACGTGCGTGCGGGCGGCGGTGCGCTCTCCCTGGACGACCTCGCCTCGTACCGCGTGATCCGCCGGCGGCCGCTCCTGGCGCCGTACCGCGGGCACGAGCTGCGGACGAACCCGCCTCCGTCGAGTGGTGGCCTGCTCGTGGCGCTCGGACTGCGGGCGCTCGGCGACTCCGAGCCGGAGCCGGAGACGATCGCGGCCGCGATGGAGGCGCAAGAGGCCGTCCGCGGGCCGTCGTTCGTGCGCAGCCTCCACCGGGGAGGCGCCGCGCAGCGCGTGCTCTCCGGGACGACGCACATCTCGGTCGTGGACGCACGCGGCGACGCGGCGAGCCTCTCCGCGTCGCTCGGCTCCGGCAGCGGCGTGGTCGTGCCCGGGACCGGCATCCACCTCAACAACATGCT
>CAZLYE010000514.1:0-5148 GCA_964562865.1 uncultured Binatia bacterium (SeqCode)
GCACGCCGCTCAACGTGATCACCGGGTACACGGACATCCTGATCGAGGGCGAGATGGGGAAGCTCTCGAAGGAGCAGCAGGAGACCCTCGTGCGCATCCGGCGGAGCGCGCTCGAGCTGCACGACCTGGTGAGCGCGACGCTCGACCTCGGCCGGCTCGAGTCGGGCCGCGAGACCGTCGCACGCGGTCCGGTCGACGTGGGCGATCTGCTCCTCGAGCTGCGCCACGAGGTGGAGCCGCTGTTGGCGTCGGGCGTCGTGCTGCGCTGGCACGATGTCGTGACGCCGCGGACGGTGCAGGCGGACCGCGTGAAGCTGAAGACGATACTCAAGAACCTGATCGGCAACGCGCTCAAGTTCACGACGACCGGCGCCGTCGACGTGAGCGCCGGCTGGACCACCGACGTGCTGACGCTCGTCGTGCGGGACACCGGGATCGGCATCGCGCCCGAGGAGCTGCCCGTCATCTTCGAGATGTTCCGCCAGGCCGACGCCTCCTACACGCGGCGCTTCGGCGGTGTCGGGCTCGGGCTCCACATCGTGAAGCGGCTGGTCGACCTCCTCGGCGGGACGATCGCGGTGACGAGCGCGCCGAACGCGGGGTCGACGTTCCGCGTGACCATGCCCGCGCCCGACGTCGGGTTGCTGGCGACGGGGACTTGAAGGAGCGAGGGGCTCCGCCCCTCGCCCCGGTCGGGCACAGCCCGACCGGGTCCTCACTCCCCGCTCGCTTCGCTCGGCCGCGCGCTTCGCGCGCGGAGAATCCTAGTGCGTGCAGGCCTGGCCGCGGCCGGCGGGGCCTGTCATTCGACGGGGTCCGGCTTCGGGCCTGGGGTGCGTGACGCCAGCACCTCGTCGACCAAGGCGCGGAACTGGAGCGCCTCGGCGGTCGAGGGGCAGGCGGGGACTGTGCGGAGCCAGGCGACGTAGTCGGGGGGGAGGCCGTGCTCCTCGGCGCCGGCGATCAGGCAGGCCATGTAGCGGACGGAGGGGGCGAGCGCGGGGTCACGGCGGTCGGACGCGAGCGTCGCGGCGACGACCTCGAAGCCGGGCGCGGCGAGCGTCCGGACGGGGACCTCGACCCAGCGGTAGTTGTCGATGAGGACGCCCTCCGTCAGGCCGACGTGCTCGAGGTCGGCGGGGCCGATCTCGTAGAGGACGCCCAGCACCTCGGCGGCAGGGTCGGGTACGATGTTCGCGAACGCCTCGCCCACCGGGACGAGCGGTGGCTTGTCGAGGACGAGGCGCCACCCCGCGACGCGCGCCGCGAGCGCCCGGGAATGGCGGATCCCCCGCCGGCCCGAGAACGTCGCCGTGTGCATGTTCGACCCGTAGGCGAAGTACCAGACCCCGGTCCCGGCCATCGGCGGAGCACTACCCCGCCACGCCGGCCATGGACAGCATCGACGTGGGCCGCCGCCTGCGGCATCATCCGCCGCCGGAGGACCAGCCATGGCGATCGGCATGAAGAGCGAGGTGGGGCTCCCGTCGCTCGCGGTCCGTGACCCCGCGCGCGGCACGATCATCGAGGAGCTGACGGTCCACGACGATGCGGCGGTCGCCGCCGCGGTGGCCCGCGCGCGGGCCGCGCAGCCCGACTGGGCCGCCCTCCCGGTCCGGGAGCGCGGACGGCGCCTCAAGCGCGCCCGCCGCGAGCTGGTCCGCGACCGCACCGCGATCCTCGAGCGTCTCGAGCGCGAGACGGGGAAGGCGCGCTTCGACGTCGTCGGCGAGCTCATGGGCGCGTGCCTCGACATCGGCTACCTCACGCGGCGCGCTCCGCGCTGGCTCCGCTCCGAGCGCGTGAGCACGCGCCCGCTCATCGGGAAGCGCGGGCTCGTCGTCTTCAAGCCGCACGGCGTGGTCGGGGTGGTGAGCCCGTGGAACGCGCCCCTGAACCTGGCGCTCGGCGACGCGGTGCCCGCCCTGCTCGCGGGCAACGCGGTCGTGGTGAAGCCGTCCGAGGTGGCGCCGCTCGCCGTCAGCCGCGCCGTCGAGGCGATGAACCGCGTCCTCCCGCCCGGTGTCCTCGAGGTGGTGATCGGCGCGGGCGACACGGGCGCGGCGCTCGTCGACCGCGTCGACATGGTGTGCGTCACCGGCTCGCCGGAGACGGGCCGTCGCGTGATGGAGCGCGCGAGCCGGCGTCTCACGCCCGTCCTGCTCGAGCTCGGCGGGAAGGACCCGATGATCGTGCTCCGGGACGCCAACCTCGATCGGGCGGCGGCGGCCGCCACCTGGGGCGGCTGCATGATGACGGGACAGGTGTGCATGTCGGTCGAGCGGGTCTACGTCGAGGAGCCGGTCGCGGAGGCCTTCACGGAGCGGCTCGTCGAGCGTGTACGCGCGCTCCGCGTGGGGGCAGGCGGCTCCGACGCCGAGGTCGACCTCGGGCCGTTCACGAGCCCGCGCCAGGTGGAGATCGTCGAGCGCCATCTCGCCGACGCGCGGGCACGGGGCGCCCGCGTGCTCGTGGGTGGCACGCGCCGGAGCGACGGGCCGGGGATCTTCTTCGAGCCGACGGTGCTCGCCGGCGTCGACCATTCGATGCTCATCATGCAGGAGGAGACGTTCGGCCCCGTCATCCCCGTGATGGCCGTGCGCGACGCCGAGGAGGCGCTCCGCCTGGCCAATGACAGCCGCTACGGGCTGAACGCGAGCGTGTGGACGGCGGACGTCGCGCGCGGCGTCGCGCTCGCGCAGCGGATCGAGAGCGGGAGCGCGTGCGTGAACGACTGCCTGGTGTCGGCCGGCGTCCCGGGGCTGCCCTTCGGCGGCGTCAAGCAGAGCGGCCTCGGGACGCGCCACGGCGGCGCGGAGGGGCTCCGGCAGTTCTGCGTGCGCCAGGCGATCCTCGCGGAGCCGCGGCGGCGGCGCAGCGAGCCGACGTGGTTCCCGTACTCGAGCACCCGCGCGCGGCGGCTCGAGCGGCTGATGGCGCTCATGTTCGGGTGGTGAGGGGCGGTTTTCGCTTGGCAACGCCCGTGCCGCGGGTGTCAAATCCCGGCATGCGATCGCTCGGTCTCGCCCTGCTCGCTCTCGCGCTCGGTTCCGGCCGGGCGTTCCCGTGCCCCGAGCTGCCGATCCTCCCCGACGGGCCGAACCCGTACGACCTGCAGTACGGCGCGACCAACGTGAACGCGGCGCTCGGGAGCGGCGGGCTCACCGCCGGCTACTCCCGGTGCGGCGAGCTGACCGTCCTCAAGTGGCCGGGGCCGAGCTACTACAACCAGATCGAGTACCAGTCCTCGAACGCGCCCGACGCGCGCATCCTCCCGCACTTCGGCGCGCTCGACGACCACGGCGCGTTTCCCGGGATCTTCTACCGGACCGCCGCGGGCAGCGGGTTCACCTGGCTCCGCGACGACGCGTGGGTGCACACGCAGCACTACAGCACGGACACCTCGGACGTGCTGATCGACGAGGCCGTCAACGCGGCCCTCGGGCTCCGCGTGACGGGATCGCTCTTCGTGCTGCCCGATCGCAACGTCCTCGTCAGCCACTACGCGGTGGCGCGCGACCCCGGCTCCCCGGTCCGCCGCGCCACGATGATCCTCTACACGAACTTCAACCCGACCCTCGCGCGGATGCCGTTCTTCCCGGTCGCGGACTGGGGCCTCGACTTCGAGAACGACTTCGCGGTCGCGTACGACCGTCGCGAGCACGCGCTCCTCCACTTCCTCCCCGCGAGCGCGGCGGCGTACCCGCACGACTACGCGGCGGTCAACGCCGTCCTCCAGTCACCGCCCGCGAGCCGGGTGAGGCTCCGGCGCGCGGTGCAGCAGATGATCGCCGGGCTGACGGAGCCCGGCGTCTACATCGCCACGGGCGTTCGGCGCCGCGACGACGGCTTCCAGGCCGGCTTCGACGACGCGGCCAACTGCGCCCACCAGAGCGATCTCGCCGACCGCACGATCACGGCGTTCAACCTGCCGCCGTTCTTCGACATGCTCGCGCGCCAGCTGTTCGTCTGCCAGACGGTCGTCACGAACCCGGGCGGGCCGCTCGCGGCGTGCCGCGACGCGAACGGCTGGACGTACACCGCCGAGAGCGCCTACACGGACGCGCAGGACGGCACGCTCTCGGGCTCTCCCGTCGCGGCGTGCCAGGCGAACGCGGCGCTCGCCCGCCGGCTCCGCTTCCGCGGCGACGCGGCGACGGCGACGTTCTACGTGGCGGCGGGCGGCACGCGCGACGAGGCGTACGGGCTCCTGCGCGAGGCGCGCACGGGCGACCCGTTGGCGCAGCAGGCGGCGACGGAGGCGTGGTGGGACGCGTACCTCGCGCCCGCCCACCTGCCCGACACCGACGACCCGCTCGTCACGGCCTTCGCGAAGCGGAGCCTGGTCGTCATGCGGACCGCGACCGACAACGCGAGCGGGGCGATCGTCGCGAGCATCAACACGCAGAGCCCGTACGGCGCCGACTGGCCGCGCGACGGCTCGTTCATCAACCACGCGCTCGACCTGGCCGGCTACACCGACGTGGTGAGCCGGCACAACCGCTTCTACGCGCGCGTGCAGCGCAAGCAGCCCGCGCCGTGGTCGATCCTCTACTCCTTCCCGGCGTGCGACCCGATGCACCCCGTCTACCCGAACTGCGTCCCCGCGGGGACGTACGAGACGAACTACTACGCGGACCCGGCCGCCGCCGTGCCGGGAAACCCCATCTCGTTCGAGATCGACGAGGCGGGGCTCGGCGTCTGGACGATGTGGGCGCACTACGGCTACCTGACCGATCCGGCCGCACAGGCGGCCTACCTGGCCGACGTCTGCCCGTCGATCCAGCTCGGCGCCGTGAACCTCGCCGCGTGCCGCGACCCGTCGAACGGGCTCCAGTGCCTCGCGAACGAGGACGACAACATCCCGTTGACGCAGGGGCTGCAGGGCGCCGAGACCGTGCTCCTCGCGATGAAGAACGCCGTCGCCGCGGCGGGCGCGTGCGGCTTCGATCCCGCGGACGTGGCGACCTGGCAGGCGCGCGCCACCGAGCTCGAGCAGGCGATCCGGACACAGTTCTTCGTCGCCGGACCGCCCGACCATCTCGCGGGCGGCCGTCCGGGGTGGCTCCTCTGGCCGGTCGAGCTCTTCGCGCCCGGCGAGCCGCTCGCGGGCTCGCACGCCGACTGGCTCGAGCAGGTGTCGATCGA
>CAZLYE010000515.1:0-3708 GCA_964562865.1 uncultured Binatia bacterium (SeqCode)
GCGGAGCGACGCGACGCCGATCGGCTGCGCGCCCGGCTCGCCGAGTCCGAGGCCGGCGCGGCGCACGAGCAGCGGGCCCGCGAGCAGCTCGAGGCCGCGCTCGAGCGGAGCACGACCGAGAGCCAGCGCGCGCTGCGCGACGCCCTCGAGGCGGCGCGCACCGCCAACGCGGCCAAGATCGTGCTCGAGGCCGAGAAGGCGCGCCTCGAGGCCGAGATCGAGAAGCTGCGCGCCGGGGCGTCCGCGGACGAGCGTCACGCCGCCGACCGCACCGAGATCGACCGACTCCGGGCGCGGCTCGCGGAGTCCGAGGCCGGCGCCGCCCACGCGCACCGCGCGCGCGAGGAGCTCGAGGCGGCCGTCCAGCGCGGGGCGAGCGCGAGCCAGCTGGAGATGCGACGCGCGCTCGACGCCGCCCGTCAGGCCGAGGCGGCCCGCGCCGCGCTCGCGGCCCAGAACGAGCGCCTGACGACGGAGCTCGCGCAGCTCGCGAGCGGGGCGCCCACCGACGACCGCCCCGTCGCCGAGCTCAGGGCCGCGGTCGACCGGCTCCGCGCCCGCCTGGCCGAGGCCGAGGCCGGCGCCGCGCACGAGCACCGCGCGCGCGAGGAGCTCGAGGCGTCGCTCCAGCGGAGCACCAGCGAGGGCCGGCGCGAGCTGCGGAACGACCTCGAGGCCGCATGGCGCGCCGAGGCGGCGCGCGCCGCGCTGGCCGCCGAGAACGCGCGCCTCACCGCCGAGCTGAAGCGCCTCGAGCGGGACGGCGCCCGCAGCGACGACCTCGTGGGGCTCCCCGACGACGAGCGGGAGTCGCTCGCGAAGTCGCTCGAGGAGGCGCGCGGCCGGGAGCACGAGCTCGCGCTCAAGTGCGATCGCCTCTCGGAGCTCACCGCCGAGCTCGAGCGCGACCGCGACCGCCTCACCGCCGACGTGGAGGGCGGAGCACAGGCGCGCGGACACCTCGAGGAGGCGATCGGGCGCGGGCTCGAGGAGGCGCGCGGGCGCGAGCAGGCGCTGGCGGCACGCCTCGAGGCCCGCGAGCAGGAGCTCGCCGCCCTCACCGCGGAGCGCGCGGCCGCCGGTGCGGCGCTGGAGAACGTCTCCGGTGAGGGCGACCGGCTCCGCGACGCGCTGGCGGCGGCCGAGGCGGAGCGCGACCGGCTCGCGGCGGACGTCGAGGGCGCCTCCGCCGCGCGCGTCCGGCTCGAGCAGGCGCTCGCGACGAGCCTCGAGGAGGCGCGCGCGCGCGAGGAGGACGTCACGACCCGGCTCGATGCCCGCGAACGCGAGCTCGAGGCGCTCCGCACGGACCGCGCGGCCGTCGCCACCCAGCTGGACGCCGCCACGGCGGAGAGCGACGGGCTCCGCGAGGGCGTCGCCCGGCTGGAGGCCGAGCGCGATCGGCTCGCCGCCGACCTCGAGGGCGCGGCCGCGGCGCGCATGCACCTCGAGCAGGCGATCGAGCAGACCGCCGAGGAGGGACGGGCGCGCGAGCAGGAGCTCGCCTCCCGGCTGGACGCGCAGGAGGGCACGGCCGAGGCGCTGCGCACCGAGCACGCGGCCGAGGCGACTGCCTGGACGGCGCGGATGGAGGCGCTCCAGGCCGAGCACGATCGGCTCCGCGAGGCCGCCGCCGCGCTCGAGGCCGAGCGCGACCGGGTCGCGGCCGACCTCGAGGGTGCCGGCGCCGCTCGGAGCCGGCTCGAGGCGGAGCTCACCCGTGCGGCCGAGGAGGCGCGCGCACACGAGCAGGAGCTCCGGGCACAGCTCGAGGGCCGCGAGCGCGACCTGGACGCGCTCCGCACGGAGCGCGCGGCGGAGGCCGCTTCCAGCACCGCGCAGCTCGAGGCGCTCGGCGCGGAATGCGCCCGGCTGCGCGAGGCGCTCGCGGCGCTCGAGGCGGGTCAGGCGACGTCGGAGGTCGCGATCGAGCTGACCGCCCCCGAGGCTCCCGCCGAGGAGGGGCCCGCCGAGGAGGAGCCCGCGCCGGCGCCGGCCGAGGAGGAGCCCGTGGCCGCCGTCCCCTCGCCGTCGGCGGGCGGCTCGGTCGTTGTGCTGGACACCGATCAGGCGTGGACGCGGGCCCCCAACGTGGGGCGGAGCGTGGTCGTCCTCGAGCCGAAGCGGAACCTCGCCGCGCGACTCGCCGAGCTCGGCGCGGCGCGCATCGTCGTCAACCTGGCGAGCGCGGGCGCCCTCGACGCGCTCCTGTCGCTCCGGTCCGCCGGATTCGCGGGGCCGTTCTGGGGATGTCTCGCGGATCCGGCGTCGAACCACGCGCTGCCGTTGCGGCTCATCGAGCCGGCGGCGCGTCCGCTCGAGCCCGAGGCGGTGGTCGCGTCGATCGGGCGGTTCGCCAAGAAGGGCGCCCGCGTCGTCACCGTGGGAGACGACGTCGAGGCGTTCGTCAGCCTCCGTCAGGCGCTCGCCCGGGACGGCCTGTCGGTCTCGATGGCGTGGAACGGCCGGCAGGCGGAGGAGCTCTTCCCCGTCGTCCGCCCGACGCTCGTGGTCCTCGACCTCGAGCTGCCCGGGAAGGAGGCGCCCGGGCTCGTCGCGCGCCTCGCCGCGGGCCGCACCGCCCCCGATCTCGTCCTCATCGGGAGCAACACGGATCCGGCCGGCGACTTCGCGACCGCGCTGGCCAACTCGCCGCGCGACTCGCGGATGCTGTCGCTCGGCCGGCTCCTCATGCAGGTGCTGAAGGGCACCGAGTAGACGACGCGGCACCGCTTCCGGCGCGCGTGGTCGCTCGCGTCCTGACCGTCCCGCGCGACGATCGAACCTCCTCGACGCCCCCGCACCCGCCGTGGCACGATCGGCGGTCATGGCATCGCGCGACTTCGGCGGAACGATCGGCCGCTACCACTGGGACTCGAAGCCGTGGTGGCCCCCGCGTCCCCGGCCGCCGGCCGGCGCGCCGAACGTCCTCCTGGTCGTGCTCGACGACGTCGGCTTCGCACAGCTCGGCTGCTTCGGCTCCGACGTCGCGACGCCCGTCCTCGACCGCCTCGCCGCGAACGGGCTCCGCTACTCGAGCTTTCACACCACCGCGCTCTGCTCGCCGACGCGCGCCTGCCTGCTCACCGGCCGCAACCATCACGCGAACGGGATGGGACGCATCATCGAGCTCGCGACCGGGTTCCCGGGCTACAACGCGCTCCTGCCGCGGGCGAACGGCCTCCTCTCCGAGATGCTCGCGCCGCACGGCTACGCGCGCTGGGCGATCGGCAAGTGGCACCTGACGCCCGAGGACGAGTGTCACCTCGCCGCGACGCGCGAGCGCTGGCCGCTCGGGCGCGGCTTCGAGCGCTTCTACGGGTTCTTCGGCGGCGAGACGCTCCAGTTCGTCCCCGCGCTCGTGGACGACAACCACCAGGCGCTCCCGCCGCGGACGCCCGAGGAGGGCTACCACCTGACCGAGGACCTCGTCGACCGGGCGATCGGATGCATCGCCGACCTCCGCTCGATCGACGCCGACAAGCCCTTCTTCCTGTACTTCTGCCCCGGTGCCTGCCACTCGCCACACCACGCGCCGGCGGGCTGGCTCGCGCGCTACCGCGGTCGCTTCGACGGCGGCTGGGACGCGTGGCGCGAGGCGACGCTCGCCCGCCAGCTCGCGGCCGGCCTCCTCCCGCCGGGGACGCGCCTCTCCCCGCGCCCGGACTGGGTGCCGGCCTGGGACGCGCTCTCGGCCGACGAGCGCCG
>CAZLYE010000516.1:0-5543 GCA_964562865.1 uncultured Binatia bacterium (SeqCode)
GGCCGGGAAAGCTCGTCGGCCGGACCATCCCGCTGGAGGAGGCGGGCACCGTCCTCGCCTCGATGGACAAGTTCGCGACCGTCGGCGTGACGGTCATCGATCGCTACGGGAGCTGACCTGGCGCATGACCCGCCGCTCGCATGCGGGCGGGCTGGCGCTCGTCGCGGTGCTCCTGCCGCTCCTCGCCGGCTGCTCGGAGGAGGCCCTGCCACGGTTGCCGACGTGGAACGACTGGAGCGGGTGGGGCGATGAGTTCCGCGAGCGCGTGCGGAAGCAGCCGCCGGCGTTCACGGAGAGCACCTTCGCGCGGAAGAGGTTCCGGACGTACCGGGTCGAGCCGTCCGAGACGGTCCTCGGGTCCATCCGCTCGTATCGTGTCCGGGCCGGCGAGACGCTCCTCGACGTCGCCCGCTACTACGACCTCGGGTACAACGAGATCGTCGAGGCGAATCCGGGCATCGACCCGTGGGTGCCGCCCGCCGGCGTGGACGTCGTGGTCCCGACCGCCTGGGTGCTTCCCTGCTGCACGCGTGAGGGCATCGTCCTCAACATCGCCGAGATGCGGCTCTACTACTTCCATCACGAACCGGGCGACCCGCAGACGCTGGTGGTCGACACGTACCCGGTGGGGCTCGGCCGCGACGACTGGCGCACGCCGCGCGGGACGTTCCGCGTCGCCACGAAGACGGTGAACCCGAACTGGAACATCCCCGAGTCGATCCGGCGGGAGCACCTGCGGGAGCGCGGCGACGGACGGCGGTTCATCCCCGGCGGCGATCCGGACAATCCGCTCGGGAGGTACCGTCTCCAGCTGAGTCATCGGATCTACGGGATCCACGGCACCAACATCCCGTGGGGTGTCGGCATGCAGGTGACCCACGGGTGCGTGCGGCTCTACCCGGAGGACATCGAGCACCTCTACCCGCTCGTCCCCGTCGGTACCCCGGTGGAGTTCACCTACCAGACCGTGAAGGTGGGCTCGAAGCACGGGGTGGTCTACGTCGAGGCACACCGGGACATCTACGGCTACTCCAGATCGGCCGGGTCCGCCGCGCACGCCGCGATCGAGCGCCTGAAGCTCGACGGGCAGGTCGACCCGAGCCTCCTCCGTGCCGCGCTCGACTCCGAGGCCGGCCTGCCGGTGGCCGTCTCGGCCGATCAGGTCGCGCGCGAGCAGAGCACGGCGGGCACCCGCTGAGCGGCGCGGAGTGACGCCGGGCGAGCGGCTCGACCGCTTCTTCCAGCTCCGGGCCCGCGGCACCGACGTCCGGACGGAGGTCGTCGGCGGTGCGACCACCTTCGTCGCGCTCTCGTACGTCGTCTTCGTGCACCCGGCCGTGCTGGCGACGACGGGGATGGACCCCGGCGCGGTGCTGACGGCGACCTGCCTCACGGGCGCGTTCGCGACGGCGCTCATGGGCCTCTGGGCGCGCTACCCGATCGCGGTCGCGCCCGCGATGGGGCACAACTTCTACTTCGCGTTCGTGGTGGCCGGTCCGGTGGCGGCGGGCGGCCTCGGCTTCTCCTGGCAGGCCGCGCTCGGGGCCAACTGCGTCGCGGGCATCGCGTTCCTCGTGCTCTCGCTGATCGGAGTGCGCGAACGGCTGATCGACGCGATCCCCGAGTCGCTCCGCCACGCGATCGGTGCCGGGATCGGGCTCCTCCTCGCCCTCGCCGGCTTCGAGTGGGCGGGCGTCGTGCGCGCCGCGCCAGGGACGCTCGTCGCGCTCGGCGACCTCCACCACCCCGCGGTGCTGGTCGCGGTCGGCGGGACCCTCCTCACCGGCGCCCTCCTGGCGCGCGGGAGCCCGGGCGCGATCCTGATCGGCACGCTCGCGACGGGCGTCGTCGCGGCGCTCGCGGGGCTCGTGCCGTACAGTGGGCTGGTCGCGGCGCCGCCGTCGCTCGCACCGACGCTCGGACGTCTCGAGCTGGGCGCCGTCCTCCAGGCGCGTCTGCTGCCGGCGGTGCTCGTGCTCTTCCTCCTCGGTCTCTTCGACACGGTCGGGACGCTGGTCGGGCTCGCGGACCGGGCCGGGTTCCTCCGGGACGGCCGGCTCCCGCGCGCGCGCGAGGCGATGGCGACCGACGCGATCGGGACCATCGTCGGGACGGTCCTCGGCACCTCGACCGTCACCGCCTACGTCGAGAGCGCCGCGGGCGTCGAGGAAGGTGCGCGGACGGGGCTCGCGAGCCTCGTCACTGCGGCGCTCCTCCTCGTCGCACTCTTCTGCGCGCCTCTCGCACGCATGGCGGGTGCGACGGTGCGGGTGGGCGACGCCGCGCTCCACCCCGTCGTCGCGCCCGCGCTGATCGCGGTGGGGAGCTTCATGCTCCGCAGCGTCGCGCGGCTCGACCTGCGCGATCCCCCGGCGGCGATCGCCTCGTTCCTCACGATGGTGACGATGCCGTTCACGTTCTCGATCACCGAGGGGATCTCGTTCGGGTTCATTGCGTATGCGCTCCTGATGCTCGCGGCGGGCCGCGGGCGCGCCGTCCATCCGCTCCTGTACGTGTTCGCCGCGGTGTTTCTCCTCCGCTATGCGTTCCTCCTCTGAGGACCGCCGATGGGTGCGGCTGCGGGTCGCGGAATTCGACACCGCGACCCGCCCACACGCGCCCTGCGCCCGAGGCACACCGCTTGCTCTCCCCCTTCGTCGAACTCTCCCACACGCAGGAGGAAGCGATGAGGCCCATCGGGACGCGCGTCGTCGTGGGGCTCGGAGCGCTGCTGCTCGCCGCGCCCGCACTCGCCCAGACGACCTCCGACCAGCTGAGCTGCTACCGGGTCCGCGATTCCGCGCCGCGAGCGCGGTACTCGCTCACGCTCACCAACGCCGCCGGCTCGGCCACGTGCCGGATCAAGGTGCCGGCGGTGCTCGCGTGCCTCGAGACCGCGAAATCGGGGGTGAGCCCCGTGCCGCCCGGCGGCGGTCCCACCGGCGCGGTGGGAAGCTTCCTCTGCTACGCGCTCAAGTGCGGGCGCAGCGCGAGCGCGAGCACGACGATGCAGGACCAGTTCGGCCAGCGGACCGTCACGCTCCGGGGTGTGACGGTCCTCTGCGCGCCCGCGACCCACGGGACGGTGACGAGCGGCGGTCCGGCGCGAGGCGCGACGACCACCACGGTCACGGTGCCGTTCCCGATGGGGACGGAATAGCGTCAGGAGGCGCCGGTCGGGCGGATGAGGCCTTCCTGCGCGACGGAGACGACGAGCGTCCCGGCGCGCGTGAAGAGCCGGCCGGTGACGAAGCCGCGCGCGCCGTGCGCGACCGGGCTCTCCTGCGCGTAGAGCAGCCACTCGTCGGCGCGGAACGGCCGATGGAACCACATCGCGTGGTCGAGGCTCGCCATCACGTAGTGCGGGTCGTTCCAGGCGATCGCGTGGGGCAGGGTGACGGTGTCGAGCAGGCTCAGGTCCGACGCGTACGCCACCACGCACTGGTGGAGCAGCAGCGAATCGGGAAGCCGTCCGCTCGCCCGGATCCAGACGAGCTGACGGGGCGGGCGCGCGACCGGGTGGAACGGGTCCGTCGGCTCGAGCGGGCGGACGTCGATCGGACGGTCGCGCGTGAACCACTGCCGGAGCGGCTCGGGCATCGTGTCGAGCCGCGGCGCGATCCACTCGGCCAGTGACGGGAGCTTCTCCGGGTCGGGGGCATCGGGCATCGCGATCCCGTGCTCCGGCCCGCTCTCGTCGGGCTGGAACGACGCCGAGAGATGGAAGATCGCCTGCCCGTGCTGGATCGCGACGACGCGCCGGGTGGTGAACGTGCGGCCGTCGCGGATGCGGTCGACCTGGTAGAGGATCGGCGTCGAGGGATCCCCGGGCCGGAGGAAGTACGCGTGCAGCGAGTGGACGCTCCCGCGATCGACCGTGCGTCCCGCCGCGACCAGCGCCTGGCCGGCGACCTGGCCCCCGAAGACCCGTTGCCGGTTCTCCTGCGGGCTGCGGCCACGGAAGATGTTCACCTCGAGCTCCTCGAGGTCGAGGAGCTCGAGCAGCCCGTCGAGCGCGGACCGCGTCAGTCGTTCGGCCTGAGACATGTGCGCCAGGGTGCAACAGGCTCCGCTCCACATCAAGCATTTGGCTCGCGCGGACCGGCACCCCGCGTCCGACTTCCGACCGACCGCCGATTCACGCTTCGAGGGGGCGCTTGTCCCCCGTTCGGAGAGTCAGTTGACCGACCGTTGCGCGTTCCCGGCACAGACGTCCCACGTCCCGCCGGGCACTCCTCCGCGGACCAGCCGTGCGCTGCGTCCACACGTCGATCGGACGAGCCTGGGGCGTTTGACCGTTAGCACGTCGACGCCGGACGTGAGCATCGGACTCCCCGCAATCTTCTGCATCACCACGGAGTCGACGAGTCGTACGCGCGTCGCAATCACGCCTGCGCCAGTTCCTCCGGTGACACTGAGCCGGGTGAACCTCACGACGGCAGCTTCTGCGGCGGACTCGTCAGCTTCCGTGACGCTCACGTTGCTGCCCTCGATGCGTCCCCCTGCCCGAAGCGCGACCACGGCCCGCATGATCACGAGGTTCGACGCACGTATTCCCTCGTCCGCATCGAACCCGTCCGTCACGTCGTGAACCGTGATCCCATCGACGCTCACTAGGGCCCGTGTCTCCCGCCCGACCCCGAGACTGCCGGCAAGCACCGCGGCAGTGACGTTCGAGATGACGCCGGGACCCGAGATGGTACAGCTCGCGGCGCACTGGATTGCGACCGCGAAGTCACCCCGTCCCCCCGAGATGGCATGACCGTTCATGAAGAGGGCGGCCTTCCTTCCCAGCGTCACGGCCGGGAACGGGCAGTCGGTGAGATCGGCTTGAAGCATGGCCGCCTGGCCATCGGGAACGATCTGCCCGCACGTCGTGACGTCGACCGCGGGTGTCTGCGACGCCATCGTCACCAGAAGAATCAGCGGGCCGAGGGAATACGATCCGCGCATGGTACCCCACGATATCATCGTCTCGGTGGCGGGTTCGACTCGAACGTGGCCACGCCTTCGGGAAGGCCGAGCCACGCATGCTTGTCCTTCGTCCAGACGGACTGCTCCGGACGGGGGAAGTTCGGGTCCGCGAAGGTGCCGACGGCGACGCCGACGAGGTCGGGCATCCGCGCCGGCTCCCAGTACACGTTCGATTCGCATCGGCCACAGAAGTGGAACTTCACGGGCAGGCCACTCGCGGACCCGCGCTCGAAGACGACGGACGTCCCGTGCTCGACGCGCACGCTGCTCCGCTCGTAGAACACCGCGACGCTGAACGGACTGCCCGTACGACGCTGGCATTCGAGGCAGTGGCACATGGAGATCCGCCTCGGATCACCGGAGCACGTGAGCTCGAGCTGCCCGCAGTGGCAGCGAGCCGAGCGGGATTTCATTGCGTGCCTTTTGTCCGCAGGCATGGCGGTTCCCCGATCGGTAATGTCGGGCGTGTGGTGGAAAAGTGAAAGGAAGGCGTCATCATCCGGCGCAGTTGAGCCACAACTGCGCCCGCTGGCGAGCGGGTGCCGGAGGATGACGCCATGGAGAGCGAT
>CAZLYE010000517.1:0-2978 GCA_964562865.1 uncultured Binatia bacterium (SeqCode)
GTGCCCGTCGACGAGTGGGAGGCGGCGACGACGGTCCGCCGTCGTCGCCCCAAGGACCCGCGAGGAGACGGGCACCCCCGGTCCCCGCGCCCACCCCCGCGCATGCGAGTATCGAGTCGGAACGGAGCTAGGCGGCCATGAACGTCGCGGCGTCCCGGATCCCCGCGTGAGCGCGCTCCGCGCGAGCCGTGGCCGTATTCGCGGGATCTTTCTCCGGCTCCTGGGGGTCGTCTTCCTCGTCGCGTTCCTGTCGCTCCTCGACCAGGTGACGCTCCTCTGCGGGAGCCGGGGGCTCCTTCCCGCCGCGGCCCACCTCCGGTCGGTGAACGGCGTCCTCGACGCGCCGACCGTCTTCTGGCTCGGCACGAGCGACACGGCACTCCGCAGCGCCGCCATCGCGGGCGCGGTCCTCAGCTTCGGGCTCATCCTGAACGTCGCGCCGCGGTACTGCCTGCTCGTCCTCTGGGCGCTCTACCTGTCGTTCGTGACGGTCGGGCAGGAGTTCCTCGCCTTCCAGTGGGACAACCTCCTCCTCGAGTCGGCGTTCTTCGCGCTCTTCATCACACCCGGCGGGCTCCGCCCGCGGCAGGCGCCGCCCCCGCATCCGATCGCGGTCCTCCTGATGCTCTGGCTCCTCATCCGCGTGCACGTCGAGTCGGGCGCGGCGAAGCTCCTGCTCGGCGATCCCACGTGGCGGGACCTGACGGCGATGGTGACCTACTACGAGACGGCGCCGCTCCCCACCTGGATCGGCTGGTGGGCGCACCAGATGCCGCTCTGGGGCCACCGGGCGACGGCCGTCCTCGTGTACGTCGTCGAGCTGGGCCTTCCGCTCCTCGTCCTCGGCCCGCGCGCCGTCCGCACGGTCGTCTTCGTGGTGATGGTGGCGATGCAGGTCGCGATCCTGCTCACGGCCAACTACGGGTTCTTCAACTACCTGACGATCGCGCTCGCGCTCTTCGTCCTCGACGACGGCCATCTCGGCGCGCCGGCGACGGTCGCGAAGCAGCCCGCGCGCCGGTCGGTGCCGTTCGCCGCGCTCGCGGTGGCGCTCGTCGCGCTCTCGCTCGTCCAGTTCGCGCCGCTCGTTCCCGCAGCGCGTGGCATCGACGCGGCGCTCTTCCCCGTCCGCCGCGTGCTGAACGCGTCCCGCTCGATCAACGCGTACCATCTCTTCGCCCACATGACGCTCGTCCGCCGCGAGGCGGTGATCGAGGGCTCGGCGGACAGCACCACGTGGCTCCCCTACGAGTTCCGCTACAAGCCCGGCGACCCCGACCGGCCGCCGCCGTTCGTCGCACCGCACCAGCCGCGCGTGGACTTCCTGCTCTGGTTCCTCCTCCTCGGCCCCCGTCCGGGCGCGCGGTGGTTCGACGCGCTCCTCGATCGGCTGCTCGTCGCGCCGGACGTCGTGCGGCCACTCTTCTCGCGCGACCCGTTTCCCGACGCGCCGCCGCGACTCGTCCGTGTCGCCGTCTATCGCTACCGGTTCACCGACCGTGCGACGCGGCGGGCGACGGGCGCCTGGTGGCAGCGCGAGCTCCTGGGGTACTCGCACCCCCGGAGCGCGCCGTGAGACGGGCCGGGCGGCCGGACGTCATTCGTCGGAGGGCCGCCAGCGGCCGTCCTCCAGGACGAGACGCCGCGACGGCAGGGCCGCGTTCCCCGTGTTGTCGGGATAGCTGATCGCGGTCCGCGTCCCGTGCTGCACGATCTCCGGCGTCAGCGCGCGGACCACCCGCCGCGCGGCGTCGGCGAGGACGGCGTCGACCGACGGGAAGCGCGCGAGGTCGTCGAGCGTGCGCACCGTCGGCGGCATGAGGATCGTCCGGCCCGCCTGGTACGCGGCGAGCGCGTCGACCGGCGTCATCCAGTTGCAGCTCACGGTCTCGGTGCCGTCGGCGACGGCCTCCTGGCCGTCCGGAACGCGACCGACGAGAAAGCGCGTGTCCCAGCGGCGCGGGTTCGCGATCGGCGTGATCCAGCGGGCGAAGTAGAAGAGGCGGTCGGTCGCGGGCACGAGGCCTGCCGAGGACAGCACCTGGGCGAAGGGCTCGTGTGCGTGGACGCGCGCGCGGAGCGCCCCGAGCTGCGGACCGAGCGGCTCCGCGAGCGGACGTCCGTCGTGCACCGCGAGGAGGATGCCGACCTCCTCGAACAGCTCGCGCACCGCGGCCACCCAGTAGGCGAGCGCATCGGGCGGCCGATCGCCCTCGCCGGGGGGCGCCCATTGCTGGGTCGGCGGCAGCGCCGCACCCGGAGCGTCCGCGTCCTCCGCGTCCACCACACCGCCGGGGAACGCCGTGGCGCCGGGAAACGCGATGCTGCCGTGACGCTCCAGCAGGAGCACCGAGAACGGCGCGGCGCCGGCGGACTCCTCGCGCAGCAGGATCACCGTGCTCGACGGACGCGGCGGCGAGCCACCCGGGAGCGACATGCGAGGCGAGCATAGTCGGCCGCGGCGGGGTGTCAACGCAAACACACCTCACTTGCCTCCGCCGACGCGGCGGTGCAGATCGTCTCGAGGATGGCCGCCCCGGCGATGATCGAGATCCGCGACGTTTCGCGCGTCTACCGCCGCGGCGTCGACCTGGTCCACGCGCTCCAGCACGTGAGCCTCCACATCCCGAGCGGCCGGTTCGTCGCGCTCATGGGGCCGTCGGGCTCGGGCAAGTCCACGCTGCTCAACCTGGTCGCCGGCCTCGACCGGCCCGACGGCGGCGAGGTGGTGGTCGCGGGGCGCGCGCTCTCCGGGCTCGACGAGGACGCGCTCGCCGCGTGGCGCGCGCGGCACGTCGGGCTCGTGTTCCAGTCCTACAACCTGATCCCGGTGCTGAGCGCCGTCGAGAACGTCGAGCTGCCGCTCCTGCTCACCGACCTGCCGCGTGGGGAGCGGCGCCGGCGCGCGCGCATCGCGCTCGCCGCGGTGGGGCTCGCGGCGCGCGAGAGCCATCGCCCGCAGCAGCTGTCCGGCGGCG
>CAZLYE010000518.1:0-8450 GCA_964562865.1 uncultured Binatia bacterium (SeqCode)
CACGAGCGGCGCGAGCTCGGGCGTGAGCTTGGCAGCCGGCGCCTCGCGTCGGCGCGAGCCGCCGAAGGCGAGGAACGTGACGCGCACCGTCCCCGCCTCGACGGGCGGTCGGCCGGTGCTCACGGGGCCGCGGTCGCCGGCGCTCATCCCCTCCGCGAGCGTGATCGGCTTCGCGACGAGTGCCGCCGCGCCCGCGGTCGACGCGCCCTCGTGGGGGTCCCAGAAGACGGCCCTCCCGGCGTGGTCGAAGTAGCGCATCGTGCCGTCGCGGAACACGGCGAGCGTGTCGTGGCCGCCGTCGGCGGGCATCTCGACCACCACGCCCTGCACGACGTCCGCCGACGCCGCGTCGGGTGAGACGCCGAGGGCGCGGAGCGCGGTCCACGTCCAGAGCTGGACGCGCGTCTCGACCCCCGGAAGCTCGAGCACCTCCTCCAGCTCCGCGACCGCGCTCTCCGGGTCGTCCCCGCGGAGCCGCGCCGCGCTCGCGAGGTGCGGCCACGGCGACGCGGCGTCGTCGACCGGCGAGTCCTTCTGGAGCGCGACCACCTGGTCGAGATCCTGATCTGCGAAGACGAGGTCGCGGAGCGTCGCGAGAGCGTGAGGCTCGAGACTCGTCGGCTGCGGCTGGTGGGGCCCGCCGCATGCCGCGAGCGTCGCGACGAGGACGACGAGGCGCCGCACGTCAGTCGTCCGGCAACGCGCCGGGACACTCCGCGACGAGCGCGTCGCCGTCCACCCGGAGCGGGATGCGCACGAGCGAGCGGCCGCACGGCGGACCGGCGACACACTCGCCCGTCTCGGGCCGGTAGAACGCGCCGTGCGTGGCGCACTGCACGAACCGTCCATCCTCGGTGAAGAACTGGTTCTCGACCCAGTCGAGGCTCATCGGCACGTGCCGGCACCGGTTCACGTAGGCGTGATGCTCGCCGCCGTAGTTGAGGACGAAGCCCTCGATCTCGGCGCCGTCGCACTGGAGGAGGAACTTCTTCGTCTCGCCGGGGCGCAGCTCGCCCAGGCGTGCGATCGCGACGCTCACGCGCGCACCACGCGGCGGTAGATCTTCGGGAGCTCGCGCGGCAGCCCGTCGATGTCGTCGATCACCATGTAGCGCGACGCATCGCACATCTCCCGGAGATAGTCATGTCCCGCGCGGTCGACCGTGATGCAGAACGGCGTGATCCCGGCGGCGTCCGCCTCGCGGAGCGCGACCGCCGTGTCGCGGATGCCGTAGACGTGGCTCCGCCGGTCCTCCCCGTAGTCCTCGTCCTGCGGGAAGCCGTCGGAGAGGAGCATCAGGTGCTTCGAGCGCGCGCCGATCGCCGCCATCTTCCGCGCGGCGTGCCGGACGGCGGTGCCCATGCGCGTGCTCCGCCGCGGCGCGATGCCACCGATGCGGGCCTTCACGCCGGCGGCGAGGCGCTCGCCGAAGCCCTTCACGAGGTAGAACTCGACGTTCGCCCGCCCCTGCCCCGAGAAGCCGTAGATCGCGTAGGCGTCGCCCAGCTCGTCGAGCGCCTCCGTCATGATGACGAGGGCCTCCTTGAGGGCGTCGATGATCCGGCGGCCCGGGCGCCCGCTCGCTGACGACGGGCCGAGCGGCTCGTCGGTCGACGCGCTCATGTCGAGGAGGAAGAGCGTCGCCACGTCGCGCGCCTCGCGGATGCGCGAGCGATAGAGCCGGGTCGACGGCGCGCGGCGCGCCCGGACCTCGATCCGTGCGTCGGTCACGGCGTTCAGGTCGAAGTCCTCGCCGTCCTCGAGGCCGCGGATGGTCCGGTACATCTCCGGCCGGATGCGCTGGAACTGGCGGCGGACCTCGGGGAGGAGCCGCGCGTAGTCGGCGAGCGTCCGGCCGAAGAACTCGCCGGAGTCGCCCGCCAGCGTCACCTCGCGGAGACGGCACCAGGCCGCCCGGTAGTCGGCGATCCGGTGGTCCCACTCGTCGTAGGCGAAGGCATGGTCGTCGCCGGCCGCGGCGCCCGGCGGGCGGCGTGCGAGATCGCGTGCGCCCTCGTCGAGCATGCGGCGGAGCGCGTCGAGGTCGGCCGCGGCGATCTTGCTGAGGAGCGCGGTGATCGGGAGTCCCTCGCCGCCCGCCTCGCCCCGCCCCTGCCCGATCTTCATGCCCGCCTCGAGGAGACGCCGGAGCTCCTCGGCCCCGAGGGGCTGCCCACCCGGCGCGCGCTCGTCGGCCGGGGCACCGAGCTCGAGCGACGGCGGGTCGACGGCGGGTCGGGGCGCCTGCCCCGACGACCGCGGCTCGGATGCGCCCGCGCCGAACGCCTCCAGGGCCTCGCCGCCGGTCAGATCGTCGATCAGCAGGAGGTCCGCGTCGGCGACGACCTCCCGGACGAGCAGCGCGGGCGTCCCGAGTGCCCCGGCCAACGCGCGCGCGACGCGGACCGCATCCTCGACCGTCGCCGCGGGGGCGGCGAGCGGCGCGGTCGACGCGGCCACGATCGCGACCACGTCCGCCGGGAGCCACGGCGGCCGCTCGCGCGCGCCGAGCACGAGCGCCAGGAGCGCGTCGAGCACGACGGGCCGCGTCGGCGCGGGCTCCGCGCCCCAGCGCTCGAGGAGCCTCGTCCCCGCCCACGCCGCCTCCCCGGCGAGACCCGCGTAGGCGCCCGCCAGCCGGTGGTGGATCCGGACGCCCTCGGCGAGGAGCACGAGGTCCTCCAGCAGGTCCGGCTCCGCCGGGTCGCGGAGCCGCGCGCGGAGATCCTCCCGCACGTAGGTCCCGAACTCGCGCCGACCCGCGAGCTGCGCGGCGAGGAAGCGGTAGAGCCGGCAGTTCTCCTCGTGCGTCCGGAGGAGATCCACCTCCAGCGGCAGCGCCACCTCGTGCTCCGCCGGGACGTCCTCGAGCGGCGGCCGGAGGCTGAACCCGTCCACGCCGCGGACGGTGGCGCCCTCCCCGCTCAGCATCTGGACGAGCTTCCGCCACACGCCCTCGGTCTCCTCGAGCGTCGCGGCCGTCGAGCCGGCGTGCAGCACGCGGAGGCTCGTCCGCGATTCGAGCGCGAAGTACGCGCGGCCGGCGGCGGCGTTCTCCGCGGCGATGGCGGCGCCGGCCGCGAACCAGCGCCGGACGTCCGCGGGCGCAGCCTCCTCGTAGCAGCGCGGGAGGACGCGGAGCGCGGCGATGGCGGCGTCGGGATGGGCGGCCGCGAGCGCGTTCACCTGCGCGAGCGCGTCGAGCCGCTCGGCCTCGGGCACGTCGCGCACGACGGCGCCGACGACGGGCACGAGCTCCGCGAGCGGGCCCGCGACGCCCGCGGGAAGCCCCGCGAGCGTCCGGAGGAGTGCCGCGCGGACCACCGGCGACAGGCCCCCGACGGCGGGCGGCAGCTCGCGCCAGAAGACGCGGGCGGCCCGCGGCGTGCCGCCCGCGAGCGCCACCGTCGCCGCGAGGAACCCCGCGCGCTCGTCGTCGGACCAGCCGGCGAGGCCGGGCGGGACGGCCGCGAAGAACTGCCGCTCCCCGGCCGCGTCGGCGAGCGCCGCGCCGGCCTCCGCCCAGGGACGGTAGTCGGCCGGGCCGAGGGCGGCGAGCGCGTCGGGCGCCGCGTCGAAGAAGGCCTGCGCAAGGAACGCGCCGCGCCAGCCGCGCGTCTCGTGGAGCGGGAGCCCGGCGTCCACCCACGCGCGGAGCCGCGGGAGCGCGTCCGGGCGCCGGAGGACGGCGGCCGTACGCTCGAAGAACGCGACCGCGAGCCGCCGCGACACGCGCGCGACGTCGCGTCCTAGCGCGCACCAGGCCGCGGCCGTGTCGAGCCCGCCCGGACCGAAGTCGGCGGGGGCGACGCCGAAGTACGCGAGTGCGCCCTCGCGGCACGCGGGCTCGCCGCCCGCGAGCTCCGCGCCGAGCTCCCACCAGCGCCGAAAGCCGGCTTCGCCGAAGCGGCCCCACGCCGCGGCCGCGTGCTCGTAGGCGCGGAGCGCGAGGAGGGCGGACACCTCCGCCAGCTGGTCACCGGCCGCGAGGAGCGCCGCGTGCGCGGCGGGACCGAGCGCCGCCGCGCGCCGGTCGGCGGCCGCGACCGCCGGGTCGGGGCGCGAGAGCCAGCTCCGACGCACGTCCGCAGGCGCTCCCGCGCTCAGCCGAAGATGGCCTGCGCGAGCTCGCCGATCGCGCGCTGGCTCTCCGCGTCGTCGGTCAGGGACTTGCTCACCGCGACCTCGCACGCCCGGCGCGCGGGGACGCCGCGCTGCATGAGCTGCCCGGCGTAGATGAGGAGGCGCGTGCTGACGCCCTCCTCGAGCCCGCTCGCCTTGAGATGCCGTACCTTCTCGCCGAGCTTCGCCAGCTCGAGCGCCACCTCCATCGACGTGCCGCTCTCGTGCGCGATGACGCGCGCCTCCTTGTCGCGGGGCGCGTAGTCGAACTCTATGGTCACGAAGCGCTGCCGTGTCGAATGCTTCAGGTCCTTCAGCGCGCTCTGGTACCCGGGGTTGTAGGAGATGACGAGGAGGAAGTCGGGGTGCGCGTCGATGATCTCGCCCTTCTTGTCGATCGGGAGGATGCGACGGTGGTCGGTCAGCGGGTGGATGAGGACGATCGTGTCCTTCCGCGCCTCGACGATCTCGTCGAGGTAGCAGATCGCGCCGGCCTTCACGGCCTGCGTGAGCGGCCCGTCGACCCACATGGTCTCGTCGCCCTTGATGAGATAGCGGCCGACGAGATCGCTGCCGGTCAGGTCTTCGTGGCAGGCGACCGTGATCAGGTTGTCGGCGACGCCGTTCGCGGCCGGACCGTGGAGCCGTCGCGCCATGTACTCGACGAAGCGCGTCTTGCCGCAGCCGGTCGGCCCCTTGAGAAGCACGGGGAGGCGGCACGCGTACGCGGCGGTGAAGACGTCCACCTCGTCGCCGATCGGCAGGTAGTAGGGCTCCGCGGTCACGTCGGCGATACTAGGGGCGCCACCGGGACAACGCAATTAGAGCGCGCGCCGCACCGCGCGCACGAGCGCTCCGAGATCCTCGCACTCGAGCACGGCGTCGCAGACCGGCGCGTAGAGGGCGAGCACGCTGTCGCCGGTGTTCCAGCGCACGCGCGGCTCGGGGACGAGCCAGACGAGCCGCTGCACGCGGTCGGCGATCACGCGCAGGAGGTCCGTGCGCGGCGGCCGCCAGTTGTTGCGCGCGTCGCCGAGCACGAGGAGGAGTGTCGAGCGCGTGAGGGCCCCGCGTTCGGTCTCCCAGAGGTCGCCCAGCACGCGGCCGAAGTCCGACCGCGCGTGGAGATCGAGCCGGCCCTCCGGCGCGACGTGCCCCTGCTCGATCGAGACGGGCACGAGCCGGTCGACGTAGACGAAGAGGTGGACGCGGCGGAAGTGGTCCGCGGCCGGCGCGAGGAGGCCGAGCAGGAGCTCGCTCGCCGCGGCGACCGAGCCCGAGAGATCGCAGACCGCGACGAGGTCCGGACGCCCGGGCCGTCGGGCGCGCCAGCGTGGGCGGGCGGGCACGCCGCCGCTCGACATCGAGGCGCGGATGGTCCGGCGGAAGTCGAGCCGCCCGCGCCGCGCCTTCCGCTCGCGCCGCGCGAGGCGCCCGCGGAGCCGCGCGCCGAGCTCCCGGACGAGCGCGCGCGCCTCCTCCACGTCACGGGACGTGAGCTCGCGGAACGGGAGCGCGAGGAGGCGGCGCGTGCGGGCGGCGCGGCCGCTGTGCTCTCCCTCCGGCCCCGCGGCGGCGTGTCGGCTGCCCGCGCGCGTCGCGGTCCGCGGAGCGCCCGCCGCCGGCGACGACTCCTCCGCGCACGCCGACCGGCCGCCGCGCCCCTCCCCGCGGCCGGCACCCGTCGGCACGGCGCCCCCGCCGCCGGTCCGCACCCGCCGTCGCCGGCGTCCCTCCTCGGCGCCGCCCGCGACGAGCGGGAACATCTCGTCGAAGAGCGCGTCGAACGCCGGCCGGTCCGCCTCGTGCTTCACGAGGCTCGCGGCGAGCGCCTCCCGCAGGACCTCACGCTCGACGCCGGCCGCGGCGACGGCGTTCACGGCGTCGAGCGCCTCGGCCACCGACACGTCCACCCCGCGGGTCCGGAGCGCCTGGACGAAGTCGAGGATGCGCGCGCGCATCCCCGGATGCTAGCGGCTCAGACGTAGAGGAGCGAGACGATGCGGGTCATCCACGGGATGAACGAGAAGAACGTGTAGACCGTGGCGAGCGCGATCAGCGACTCGTAGACGAAGGGCGTGTCGGCGAGCCGCCGCAGGATGACCAGGAACCCGCACGCCTTCGCCTTGAAGAGGAGGAGCGTCGCGCCCGTCCCGAGGTACGGCATCCACGAGCTGAGGAGCGGGTTGCCCTCGGACCAGCGGTAGTGGAGCCCCTGGTAGGTCGCGATGCCGTCGAACACCTGGAGGCACAGGTTCAGGAGAAAGAGCTGGTGCAGGCGGGCCGTGGTCATGTCGCCGGGACCCAGGAAGTGCAAGCCGGATGCCAGGGCCGTCCGGGCAGACGTTTCCGCGTCCGCCCGTGATGGAGGCGCCGGCGGTGTGTCAGCGACGGCGCATCAACGTGCCGCGAGCAGCGCCCCCACTTTGGACTCCGCCTTGCGCAGGTCCTCCTCGTGCTTCACCACCAGGGAGAGGGTCTGGCGCACGGTCGCGGGGTCGAGCTCGCGCACGCCGAGCGCACAGAGCCCGCGCGCCCAGTCGAGCGTCTCGGCGATGCTCGGGGCCTTCCGCAGCTCGAGCTTCCGGAGCCCGGCGACGAAGCGCGCGACCTGCGCGCGGAGCCGCTCGTCCAGCTCGGGCACCTTGAGCGCGATGATCTCCGCCTCCTTCTCCGGGCCCGGGAAGTCGACGTAGAGGTGGAGGCAGCGCCGGACGAGGGCCTCCGACAGCTCGCGCGTGCGGTTCGACGTGAGGACGACGGCAGGCCGCTGGCGCGCCGCGATCGTCCCGAGCTCCGGCACCGTCACCTGGAAGTCGCTCAGCACCTCGAGCAGGAACGCCTCGAACTCCGGGTCGGCCTTGTCCACCTCGTCGACGAGGAGCACGACCTTCCGCGGCGCGACGATCGCGCGGAGGAGCGGCCGCTCGAGGAGGAAGTCGGCGGAGAAGATGTGGCTCGAGACGTCCTCCCAGCTCCGGCCCTCGGCGCGGTCCGCCTGGATCCGGAGCAGCTGCTTCTGGTAGTTCCACTCGAAGAGCGCGCGCGCCTCGTCGAGCCCCTCGTAGCACTGGAGGCGCACGAGATCGGTGTGCAGCATCTCGGCGAGCACCTTCCCGAGCTCCGTCTTGCCGGCGCCCGCCGGGCCCTCCGCCAGGAGCGGCTTCTCGAGCGTCAAGGCGAGGAAGAGGGCCGTCTCCACCCGCGGCGTCGTGATGTAGCGCGCCGCGCGGAGACCCCGCCGGACGTCGTCGAGGGTCAGCTCGCCGCGCGACACGTGAGCCCCACCTGGTCGCGGTCGCTGCCGCGGAGGGTCCTGACCGCTCCCTCGAGGCGCATCGGGGCGACCTCGCCCGATGTCCCGGCCGGCACCCGGACCGGCGTCAGCGCCGCGCACAGACCCGGCGGCATCGGCTTCGTGAATCGCACGAGGCGGCCGCGCCGCACCGGAAACCCGCGGAGGGCGGAGACGCTCGCGAGCACCGCCTGCGTGGTCGCCTGCTCGGCTGCGCCTTCCCGCCCGCGCGTCCGGACGCGGAGCCGGAACTCGGTCGTCGACGTGCGCTTGCAGCGCGGCGCGCGCGGCGTGTCGATCCCGAAGCACGGCGCCACCCGGAACGTGCAGGTCCCGTCCGCCGTCCGGTCGGCGTCGCAGGTCGGATCGCCGTCCGTGCAGGTGAGGGTCGGCCGACGGCTCCGCCCGGGGGCCACGACCGACCCCGGGTCGATGACCTCCCACTCGAGGCGGCACTCCCCCCGCCGCCGGCCACGTCCGAGGACGAGGGGCGCGACGGCGCCTCCGTCGAACAGGCCGGAGTGCAGGACCGCGAGCGTCGAGAAGCTCGAGAAGCCGGTCGCCGTCGCGGTGTGCGCGGTCGTGTCGACGGTCGTCGGGAGCGGCTGGTACGCGACGCCCGCGCACGGGCCGCTCGTTCCGCAGTCGGCATCCTCCGCGCAGGTGGCGCCGCCGAGGGTGCACGCACCCGGGTGGAACGACGCGACCACGAGGTCCGCCTCGGCGTCCAGCCCTGGCGCCGGCGCCGCGCCGGCCGGCGGGATCCCGGCGAGCGCGAGCTCCGCCGCCGTGTAGGCGATCGTCACGCTCGCGGTGAACGTGCCGGGGACCGCGCGCTGCAGCGTCACGAAGAAGGGCAGGAAGCCCGCCGTCCCCACCGTGCTCGTCGGCCCGGGCGGGACGTCGGCGTCGCTCGCCGCCGCCGTGCTCCCGAGGATCGAGCGGCTCGCCGTGATCCGGGAGGCGACCGCGTTCGTGGCGAAGTCGACCACCACGTCCGGTGTCGGCTCGGAGAGCGGCATCCGTCCGCCGG
>CAZLYE010000519.1:0-4743 GCA_964562865.1 uncultured Binatia bacterium (SeqCode)
GTCGGCAGCCACGTTGAGGATGACGTTTGCGCCCTTCACCTTGGCGAGCGCGTCGCGATGAACCTGTAGAACCTCGTCGGTTTCGAACGCCGAGGCGATTCCCATGAAGCGCACTTTCGTCATCTCGGCGGTGACGGGGCCGATCACCCGAACCTGGCTGTTCGGCGGGACGAACGCGTCATTCGTGGACCGTCCTCCGGCTGTGATCGTACAGCCCGCGGCGACGAGGGATAGGCCTAGGACAGTATGCTGGACAACCCGCTGGACCACCATCGAGAACCTCCGCTGAACTAGGGTACAGCTATGATGCTATTGCAGTGGGCGACCGCTTACACCGCCGTCCGATCGCCGGTCAAGTCGCGAAGCGGGTTCCCCGGAGGCTTTCCTGGGGAGCAGGCAGCGTCACATCCGGAACACGCCGTGGCGCGGCGGCGGGATCGCCGGGCGGAGCGCGACCGCGAGCGCCAGTCCGAGCGCGTCGCGCGTCTCGACCGGGTCGACGATACCGTCGTCCCAGAGGCGCGCGCTGCCGTAGAGCGCGCTCGACTCCTCCTCGTACTTGGCGAGGATCGGCGCGGTGAGCGCGGCCTCCTCCTCGGCCGTGAGCGTCCTCCCCTGCGTGCGGAGCTGCTCGCGCTTGACGGAGAGGAGGGTCATGGCGGCCTGCTCGCCGCCCATGACGGAGATGCGCGCGTTCGGCCAGCTGAAGAGGAGGCGCGGGCCGTACGACCGCCCGCACATGGCGTAGTTCCCGGCGCCGTGCGACGCGCCGATCATGACCGTCAGCTTCGGCACCTGCGCGGTCGCGACCGCGTGCACCATCTTGGCGCCGTCCTTCGTGATGCCCCCGTGCTCGTACTGCTTGCCCACCATGAAGCCGGTGATGTTCTGGAGGAAGACGAGCGGGACGCGCCGCTGGCAGGCGAGCAGGATGAAGTGCGTCCCCTTGAGCGCAGCCTCGGAGAAGAGGACGCCGTTGTTGGCGAGGATCCCGACCTCGTAGCCGTGGAGCCGCGCGAAGCCGGTCACGAGCGTCGTCCCGTAGAGCGGCTTGAACTCGTGGAAGCGGCTGCCGTCGACGAGCCGCGCGATCACCTCGCGCGCCTCGTAGGGCCGGCGCGGGTCGCGGGGGAGGATGCCGTAGAGATCGGCCGCGTCCTCGGCGGGCGGCTCCACGGGGCCCGGCTCGACCGGCGGCCGGAGCGGCGGCACCTGCGCGAGCGCCTGGCGCGCGAGCGCGAGCCCGTGCGCGTCGTCGGCCGCCAGGTGGTCCGACACGCCCGAGATGCGCGTGTGGACCTCGCCGCCGCCGAGCTCCTCCGCCGTCACCTGCTCGCCCGTCGCGGCGCGGACGAGCGGCGGGCCGCCGAGGTAGATCGCGCCCTGCCCGCGCACGATGATGTTCTCGTCGCACATCGCCGGCACGTACGCCCCGCCGGCGGTGGACGGGCCGTGCACGACCGCGACCTGCGGGATGCCGGCCGCGGACATGACCGCCTCGTTGTAGAAGATGCGGCCACCGGGCGTGAAGATCTCCGCCTGGAGCGGGAGGAAGGCGCCGCCCGAGTCGACCAGATAGACGCACGGCAGCTGGTTCTCGAGCGCGATCTGCTGGGCGCGGAGCTGCTTCTGCACGGTGAGCGGGTAGAGCGTGCCACCCTTCACCGTCACGTCGTTCCCGATCACCATCGTCTGGTGACCGGACACGGTCCCGATGCCGGTGACGAGCCCGCCGGCGGGCGTCGCGCCGTCGTAGCACCCGTCGGCGGCGAACGGCATCAGCTCGACGAACGGCGTCCCCGGGTCGAGGAGGCGCTCGATCCGCTCGCGGACGAGGAGGCGGCCGCGCTCGACGTGTCGCCGGCGCGCCTCGGGCGGCCCGCCCTCGCGCACGCGGCCGAGGTGCTCGCGCAGCTCCGCGGCGAGCGTCCGGTGGTGCCGCGCGTTGTCGTCGAACTCGGCGTCGCGGCGGAGGTGGGAGGCGATCCGGGTCACTTCCCCGGCATCCAGCGCGGCGCGCGCTTGTCGAGGAACGCCGCCATCCCCTCCTGACCCTCCTCGCCGGCGCGGAGGCGCGCGATCAGATCCGCCGTCAGGCCCGCGACGGCGGCCGGCTCGGCGGCGGCGAGGTCCCGGACGAGCTTCTTCGCCTCCGCGATGGCGCCCGGGGCGCCCTTCAGGAGCTCCGCGACCACCGCCGCGACGGCGGCGTCGAGCTCCGCCGCGGGGACCACGCGATCGACAAGCCCCCACGCGAGCGCGTCGGCCGCACCGAACGTCTCGCCCGTACAGAAGAGGCGGCGGGCGCGCGCGGCACCCACGCGCGCGACGACGAACGGCGCGATCGTCGCCGGCACGATCCCGACCCGCACCTCGGTGAAGGCGAAGTGCGCCTCCGCCGACGCGACGACGACGTCCGCCGCCGCGAGGAGCCCGACGCCCCCGCCGCGCGCGGGACCGTTGACGCGCGCGACGACGGGCCGCGGGAGCTCGGTGACCGCCGCGAACAGCCCCTGCGTCCGGCGCGCGTCCTCGCGGTTGGCCGCAGCGCCGGCGTCGCGCATGCGCCGCATCCACCGGAGGTCGGCGCCCGCGGAGAAGACCCGTCCCGCGCCCGTCACGACGACGACGCGCACCGCGGGATCCTTCCCGCACGCAGCGAGCGCGTCCGCGAACGCGGCGATCAGGGCGTCGTCGATCGCGTTTCCCACCTCGGGACGGTCGAGCGTCAGCGTGGCGACCGCGTCCTGCCGGTCGATTCGCAGCATCGGTCAGCCCTCCCCTTCCGGCGCCGTCGTGTCGAGGACGGATTCGGGCACGTCGAGCTCCATCGTGAGGAGCCCCTGCGCGAGCGTCTTTCCCTGGTGGTCGGCGCGGAGCGAGAGCGTGCCGCCACCGCCGAGCGCGTGGTGGAGGAGGAAGTTGAGCGCCCGGAGCCCGGGCAGCTCGAACCGCTCGACCGGACCCTGGCAGAGGTCGCCGAAGTGGCGCCGCACCCGCTCCGCGTCGAGGGAGCGGCGGAGGAACGCGAAGGCGTGCGGCGAACGCGCCGCGACGCCGATGTTCGCGTGGTCGCCCTTGTCGCCCGAGCGTGCGTAGGCGATCCGCCGGAGCGGGACGCGGCTCGTCCGGCCGTCGGAGACCTCGTCGTCGCCCGGGAACGCGAGCGGCACGGGCGTGCCCCGCCACTGCCCGACCGCGGGCGGCGCCGGCGCGAGCTCGCGGACCGTCCGCGTGTCGCCGCACACCACCTCGATCCGCGGCGCCACCAGCGCACGCGGCACGAGCGCCGGCCAGTACGCGTACGCCTCTTGCACGTCGGGCCGGCCGCCGAGGACCCCGAGCCCCGGCGGCGCCTGGAGGGCGAGGCCGAGCATCGTGTGCGCGAAGGCCTCGACCTTCCGGCGGTCGGGATCGCGGACCGCGACGCGGAACACGCCTTCGTTCGGCTCGACGTCGGGCGCCGCCGCGCCCCAGCACGCGTGGTCGCCGACGAGGTCGGCGCGCCGCTCCGCCACGTCGCCCACCCGGTGCCAGATCATCGCGGCGAGGCGCTCGGCCTTGGCGCGCACGTCCGGCCCGGAGATGAGCGCGAGGCCGACCGCGCGCCACCCGTCGCGGTAGACGACCGTCACCTTGAGCGAGTCGGTCGGTGGCGTGCCGTGCGCCCCGCCCACCCCCACGCGGTCGGGCGCGGTCTCGACGACCTCGAGCCCACGGAAGTCCGCCGCGACGTCGGGCGTCAGATAGCGCGCGGGATCGCCGATCTCGTAGAGGAGCTGCTCCGTCACGGTCGCGCGCGAGACGCGGCCGCCGCTGCCGCCGTGCTTGGTGACGGTGAAGCGCCCGTCCGTCCCGACCTCCGCCACCGGGTAGCCGACGTCGAGCGGCGGGACCTTCCTCCAGTCGGTCAGGTTGCCGCCCGTCGCCTGGGCGCCACACTCGAGGACGTGGCCGGCGACGGTGCCGGCGGCGAGCCGGTCCCAGTCGTCCCAGGCCCAGCCGAGCTCGTGGACGAGCGGGCCGAGCGTCAACGCGGCATCGGTCGTGCGGCCCGTCACCACGATCTCGGCCCCGGCGGCGAGCGCCTCCGCGATCGGCCACGCGCCGAGGTACGCGTTCGCGGCGACGATGCGGTCGCGGATGCCGGCGAGCGGGCGGCCGTCGTCGAGGTTCGCGAGCGGGACGCCGGCGGCGAGGAGCTCGTCGAGACGCGGCAGGAGGTCGTCGCCGGAGACCACGCCGAGGGCGGGGGCGACGCCCTGGGTCCGGCAGGCCTCGGCGATCCGGTCCCGGCACGCCGCCACGTGGATGCCACCCGCGTTCGCGACCACGCGGATGCGCCGCTCGACGACGTCCCGCAGCACCGGCGCCAGCATCGCGACGAAGTCGTACGCGTAGCCGAGGTTCGGATCGCGCGCCCGCTGCCGCTGCAGGATCACCATCGTGATCTCGGCGAGGAAGTCGAGCGTCACGTAGTCCACCCCGCCGCCGCGCACCTGGCGGGCGAGCGCCGTCGGGTCGTCCCCCCAGTAGCCGCTGGCGTTGGCCACCCGGATCGTCGACGGCATCCGAGCCGGGTTCTATGCAAGCGCCCGCGGGCCCGCAAGGCGCGCGGATCCGGGGCGCGAAACGTGCGCGCCTGCATGATGCGGCGGGGCTGCCCGGCGCATGGTCCGGTGAAGGAGGGCGCGGCGACCTCCGCCGCGGCATGTCCCTTGCTCCCCGCGATGGCGTCGAGCT
>CAZLYE010000520.1:0-11100 GCA_964562865.1 uncultured Binatia bacterium (SeqCode)
GCGCCTCCACGTGCGGCCGGGCACGGAGCGGCCCGACGTGCTGGACCAGCTCCGTCGGGCGGTCGAGGCGGCGCTCCTGCGCCTCCCCGGCGTCGCGCGCGTCGACGTCCACTTCGCGCGGGCGGAGGAGGGCCGCGGGCGCGATCCGTTCGCCGGGCGCGCCGCGCTCCCGGGCGTCGCCCACATCGTGGCGGTCGCGAGCACGAAGGGCGGCGTCGGGAAGTCGACCGTGGCGGTGAACCTGGCGCTCGCGCTGGCCGGCGGGGGACGTCGCCGGGTCGGCCTCCTCGACGCGGACGTCTACGGGCCGAGCCTCCCGATCATGTTCGGCACCGACGCGCGCCCGCGCGTCACGCCCGCGAAGCGCATCCAGCCGGTCGAGCGCCACGGGATCGGGCTCATCTCGATGGGCTTCTTCCTCGACGAGAGCTCGCCGGTCATCTGGCGCGGGCCGATCGTCATGGGCATCGTGCGGCAGTTCCTGCGCGACGTCGACTGGGGCGCTTTGGACGTCCTCGTCGTCGACCTGCCGCCCGGCACGGGCGACGCGCAGCTCACGCTCGTTCAGCAGGTCCCGGTGAGCGGCGCCGTGATCGTGACGACGCCGCAGGACGTGGCGCTCCTCGACGTCGGACGGGGGATGGCGATGTTCACGCAGGTGAACACGCCGGTCCTCGGCCTCGTCGAGAACATGAGCGGCTACGTGTGCCCGGGCTGCGGGACGGAGGACGCGATCTTCGGCGCGGGGGGCGCGGAGCGGCTGGCGGCGCGCTTCGGGGTGCCGCTGCTCGCGCGCATCCCGCTCGTGCCCGCCGTCCGCGAGGGTGGGGACGCGGGACGGCCGATCGTCGTCGCCGACCCCGCCCATCCGGTGAGCCGCCTCTTCGACGCGCTCGCGGAGCGCGTGGGCGAGGAGCTGCGTCGGGCCGACGCGGCGGCTCCCGCCGCCCCGGCCTGACCGCGCGTCCGCTTTTGGTTGTGGCGCGCCCGGCGCCCCCGTTATAGTTCGCCCGACCGACGCGCGAGGGACACGCCATGTCGACGATGATCACCGCGGAGTGCATCAACTGCGGGGCCTGCGAGCCGGAGTGCCCGAACACCGCGATCTACGAGGGCGGCGCCGCGTGGCAGAACGACGGGCAGAGCCATCCCGCGCTCCAGCAAGACATTTATTACATCGTGCCCGAGAAGTGCACGGAGTGCGTCGGCTTTTTCGACCAGGAGCAGTGCGCCGCCGTGTGCCCGGTCGACTGCTGCGTACCGAATCCCGACGATCCCGAGACCGAGGAGCAGCTCCTGGCGAAGGCCCGTCGGATTCATCCCGATCAGGAGATCCCGCCCGACCCTCCATCCCGCTTTCGCAAGAAGTAAAGCTCGCCGCCGGGCGATTTACTCTTATCCCCCCGTTGAGTATATGGGGCGCGCTCGTGCCCGGGGGGCTCCCGTGCTGGCGAGCGAGGCGTATGGGGAAGATCACGATCGGGATCGTGGGGGTGGGCAACTGCGCCAGCAGCCTCGTGCAGGGCATCGAGTTCTATCGGGCCGCGGACGAGCGCACGGTCAGCTCGCACGTCGGCCTCATGCACCACGACCTCTGCGGATACCGGCCGAGTGACATCGAGGTCGTCTGCGCCTTCGACGTCGACCAGCGCAAGGTCGGACAGCCGCTCGACGTGGCCGCGCTCGCGGCGCCGAACAACACGCGCTCGCTCTACCCGAAGCTGCCGCGCTCGGGCGTCGTGGTCGAGATGGGTCCCGTGCTCGACGGGGTCTCCGATCACATGCGCGACTATCCGCCCGAGGAGAGCTTCGTCGTCGCGGAGCGCCGGCCAGCCGACACCGTCGAGGTGCTCCGGCGGAGCGGCGCCGAGATCGTGGTCAACTACCTGCCCGTCGGGAGCCAGGCGGCCACCGAGCACTATGCGCGCGCCTGCCTCGAGGCGGGCGTTTCGCTCATCAACTGCATTCCGGTGTTCATCGTGTCCGACCCGCAGTGGGGTGCAGAGTTCGAGCGGCGCCGGATCCCCATCGTCGGCGACGACGTCAAGTCGCAGCTCGGCGCCACCATCGTGCACCGGATGCTCGCCAAGCTGTTCGACGACCGCGGCGTCGCGCTCGACCGGACCTACCAGCTGAACACCGGCGGCAACACGGACTTCCTGAACATGCTGAACCACGCGCGCACCGGCTCCAAGCGCCGGTCGAAGACCGAGGCGGTGCAGAGCGTGCTCCACCGTCCGCTGCCGCGCGGCATGATCCACATCGGGCCGAGCGACTACGTGCCCTGGCAGCGCGACAACAAGGTCTGCTTCCTCCGCATGGAGGGTCGTGGCTTCGGCAATGCCCCGATCGAGATCGAGCTGCGTCTCTCCGTCGAGGACAGCCCGAATTCCGCCGGCTGCGTGATCGATGCGATCCGCTGCTGCCGCGTCGCGCGCGACCGGAAGATCGGCGGACCGCTCACCAGCGTCGCCGCGTACCTGATGAAGCATCCCCCCCGCCAGCTGACCGACGACCTCGCGAAGGAGCAGGTCGAGCGCTTCCTGCGGGGGGAGATCGAGCGGTAGGGGAGTGCCGCCGGCCTGCCGGCCGGGGACGGCGGCCGCGGCCGCCGTCGTCATCGCCGTGGCCGTGGTGCTGGCCCTCCGCGGCGTGGCGCGGGTGACGGTACCGGCGGCCGCCGGGGGGCCGGGCGCGCCGCTGATCGGGCCCCGCATCCGGGCCTGGTACCGCGGCGTCATCACGCCGCTCGAGGACGCGCTGGTCGCCTGGGGCATCCACCCCGACGCCGTCACGTGGGCGCAGCTCGGCGTGAGCATCCTCGCGGGCGCCGCGTTCTGGGCGGGCTGGATCTTCCTCGCCGGATGGCTCACGATCCTCGCCGGGACGCTCGACATCCTCGACGGTGGCGTCGCGCGACGGGGCGGTGTCGCCGGCCCGCGGGGCGCGCTCGTCGACTCCCTCGTGGACCGCTGCGCCGAGTTCGCGACCTTCCTCGGCCTCGGCGCTTTCTTCCGCGACAGCTGGGTGCTGCTGGCGGTCGCGGTCGCGGGCTTCGGGTCGCTCATGGTGAGTTACACGCGGGCGCGGGCCGAGGGGCTGGGCGTCGACCTCCGGCTCGGCAGCGCGCAGCGCCCCGAGCGCTACGTCATCCTCGGCTTCGGTGCCTGGATCTCGGATCTGGTGGCGCACCTCGCATGCGGGGTGTCCGGGCATCCGACGCACGTCGTGCTGGTCGCCGCGGTCGTCGTGCTCGCCGCCCTGTCCGTCTGGACGGCGATGGAGCGGACGCGCCATGCGCTGCGCGCGATCGTGGAGCGGGGTGGGCCGTGAGCGCCGGCGGCTGGCGGCCCCTCGGGTTCGTCCTCCTGATGCTCGGCTTCGGTCTCCGGCTCGACTCCGACTGGCAGGGGCTCGCGTGGGTGCTCCTGCTCGCCGGCGCCCTGGCCGGGACGGCCGGGCTCCGGGGGCTCTGGCGCCGCACGGACGGGATTCGCGCTTTCGTCCCGCCGTCGGGCGAGCGATAATGCCGCCCGGCCCGCAGCCCGGGAGGAACCCCTGCGCAACGCGCTCCGTCTGACCGCCGGTATCGTCGTCTCGCTCGCCTGCCTGTACTTCTCGACCAAGGGCACGGACTGGACGTACGTCGGCACGGTGCTGGTCGGCGCGCAGCCGTTCTGGGTCGTCGCCGTGATGGTGGCGAGCGTCGCCACCGTCTACATCCGGGCGCAGCGGTGGCGCGTGCTCCTGCGGCCGGTCGGTGAGGTGCCGCTCTATCCCGCGCTGTCGGCGACGGCGATCGGCTTCGGCGCCAGCTCCGTCCTGCCGTTCCGGGTGGGCGAGATCCTCCGCCCCGCGCTCCTCGGGCGCCGGGCGGGAGTCGGCATGAGCGCGGCGCTCTCCAGCGTCGTGCTCGAGCGCCTGTTCGACATCCTGCTCGTCATCGGCTGCTTCCTCGCCGTGTCGCTCATCTATCCCCAGGTTCCGACCGACATGCGCCGCGGCGCCATCGCGCTGGCGGTGCTCACCGCGGTCGGCTTCGCCGTCCTGATCGCGATGCAGCGCCACCGGGCGCGCACCGAGGGGCTGGTCGCGCGCTTCCTCGACCGGCTCCCGGACCGGATCGCCGCGCACCTGAGGCCGCTCGTCGCGTCGTTCCTGAGCGGGCTCGGCGGCCTCGCCGACCTTCCGACCGTGCTGCTCGTGCTGTGGTACTCGGCGTACCTCTGGGGCGTCATCACGCTCACGTTCCTGTTCTCGTTCCTCGCGCTCGGGACGCACGTGCCCCTGGTCGCGGCGTCGCTTACCACTGTCGTGGTGGTGGCCGCCGCCGTCTTCCTGCCGCAGGCGCCGGGCTTCGTCGGCACGTGGCAGGCGGGCTGCGTGCTGGCGCTCGGGCTCTTCGGGGTCTCGCAGGAGGTGGCGATCGGCTACTCGCTCCTCACGTGGGTCGTGCAGATGGTGATCAACATTGGGACGGCCGGCGTGTTCCTCGCGCGCGAGGACCTCTCGTGGCGTCAGCTCCTCCGCGTGGCAGCCCGGGAGACGCCGGCGGCCGGGGTGGGAGGCTGAGGGCGACGTGCGGCTCGAGGGACGCACGGTGGTCGTGGGGCTCACGGGCGGGATCGCCTGCTACAAGGCGTGCGAGGTCGTGCGCCTGCTGGTTGGCGCCGGGGCGCGCGTCCGCGTCGTGATGACCGCGGGCGCGCGGGAGTTCGTGAGCCCGCTGACGCTCCAGACGCTCTCCGGCCAGCCCGTCGCCACCGAGACGTTCAGCCTGACCGAGGAGTCCGAGATCGGCCACATCCGGCTCGCGGACGAGGCCGACGTCGTCCTCGTCGCGCCCGCGACGGCGAACGTCCTCGGGAAGATGGCGGGCGGCATCGCCGACGACCTGCTGACGACCATCCTGCTCGCCACCCGCGCGCGGGTCGTCGTCGCGCCCGCGATGAACGTCCACATGTGGGAGCATCCGGCGGTCCAGGCGAACCTGGCGCGACTCGTCGAGCGCGGGGTCCGGATGGTCGGGCCGGCGAGCGGGTTCCTCGCGTGCGGATACGAGGGTGCCGGCCGTCTCGCCGACCCCGAAGACGTCGTCGAGGCGGTCCGGTGCATGCTCGCGCCCCAGGATCTGGGCGCGGAACGGCTCCTGGTCACGGCCGGACCGACGCAGGAGCCGATCGACCCCGTGCGGTACCTCACGAACCGCTCGAGCGGGAAGATGGGCCATGCGCTGGCGCGCGTGGCGCGGCGGCGTGGCGCGACGGTCACGCTCGTGAGCGGTCCGACGGCCCTCGAGCCGCCTCCGGGCGTGCGCGTGGTGCACGTCCGGACCGCCGCCGAGATGGAGCGCGCGGTCGAGGAGGCGTTCGCCGACGCGACGGCGCTCATCATGACGGCGGCGGTCGCCGATTACCGGCCGCGTGAGCCGCATTCGCGGAAGCTCAAGAAGGCGGCGGCCACCCTCACGCTCGAGCTGGAGCGTAACGCCGACATCCTGGGCGGCCTCGCACCGCGCAAGGGAAGCCGGCTGCTCGTCGGCTTCGCGGCCGAGACGCACGACGTCACCGCCGAGGCGCACCGCAAGCTCCAGGCGAAGCGGCTCGACCTGATCGTCGCCAACGACGTGACGGCGCCCGGTGCCGGCTTCGGGGCGGACACGAACGTCGTCCGGCTGATCGACCGCGCCGGGCTCGACGAGGTGCTTCCCGTCCTGCCGAAGGAGGACGTGGCCGCGCGGATCCTCGACTGGCTCGCGGCCGAGCGATCGCGGGGGGCCGCTACGCTGCGGCCGGTGCCAGCGCCCGCAGCTCGGCGGCGATCGCCTCGGTCATCTGGCCGCGGCGCTTGAGCGTGCGCAGCTTCCGGCGGAGGTTCGCGGCGCGCGCGAGGGCGTCGCGTCCCGTCGGGTCCGCGTGCTGACAGGCGCTCCGCTGTCCGCGCTCGAGGAGGTCGTGGATGGCGCCCGTGCAGAGCGTGTTGAAGCGGTCGATCTCGCTCGACGGCAGAGGATAGCGCGACCGGTCGGAGAGGCGCCGCATCATCGCCTGCCACTGCTCGAGCCGCTGCAGAGCCATCACGGAGTTGAAGATCCGCTTGTTGGTCTTGAAGGAGAAGAGCGTCTGCTCGACGACCCGCTCGACCAGCCGGTCGCAGTCGGGATAGCGGTGCTCGAACACGCCGTGCAGCAGCCGTATGCGGTCCCGCGCCTGCGCAGCGTCGAAGCGCGCTTCCCAGTAGACGTGGCGGAGGGTCCGGGCCTGATAGCTCACCACGAGCTGGATCGGTACGAACTGGTTGTGCGAGAAGACGTCGCCCGCGAGGTGCGAGAGATAGCCGTAGGCGAACGCCTGCTCGCGTTCGCCGCGGGCGGCCTCCGCGATCTGCCAACCGACCGGCCAGCAGTGACAGTGGGTGTAGAGGCTGCGAGTGTACTTCTTCGCCTGGACGATGTCCGCCGCGACGCAGCCGTAGAGGTACGCGAAGCGGTTCTCGCGGAGAATTTCTTGAAGGGCGGGTCCCAGGGTGCTAAGGCTGTCGAGGACTTGCGACCCGTGGACGAGGTGGGTCACGGGACCCCAGGCGTGCGCGTCGTTCGGCCAGCCGAGCACGAAGGCCGCAACCAGTCCGACGGGCAGCACCAGCACGGATCGATCGTACAATGAGCCCCGGTGCCTCTCAAGCTCGGGTGGCGGAAATCGCGGCGGCGCTGTACGCGTACGTGGAGCACCAGCGCCAGCTGGGCGTGCTCGGCTTTCCGCCCGCGGCGGCGCCGGTCGTGGCGAGCACCGCGCCGACGGTCGAGCCGACGCCCGTGCTCGCGACCACGCCCGACCTCTTCAGCGCCCCCGGTGTGGGCGCGACGGCGAGCCTCGAGGCGTTGCGGGAGCACATCGGCGACTGCCGGCGCTGCAAGCTCGCTCCACATCGCACCCACCTGGTGTTCGGTGTCGGGAATCCGCGCGCGCGCCTCGTCTTCGTCGGCGAGGCGCCCGGGCGCGACGAGGACCTGAAGGGCGAGCCGTTCGTCGGACGCGCCGGGCAGCTCCTCACGGAGATCATCACCAAGGGCATGCGGCTCCGGCGCGAGGACGTCTACATCGCGAACGTCATCAAGTGCCGGCCGCCCGAGAATCGGAACCCCGAGCCCGACGAGGTGGCGAGCTGCGAGCCGTTCCTGCTGCGCCAGCTCGAGCTGATCGGCCCGGAGGTGGTGGTGGCGCTCGGGAAGTTCGCCGTCCAGGCGCTCCTTCGGACGAAGGCGCCCATCACCCAGCTCCGCGGCCGCTGGTACGACTTTCACGGCATCAAGCTCATGCCGACGTTTCACCCGGCCTACCTGCTGCGCAACCCGGCCGACAAGCGGCTCGTGTGGGACGACATCCGGAAGGTGATGCACGTGCTCGGCATCCCGAGTGGCCGCGCGTGAGGGCCGCGGCGGGACTCCTGTGCGCGCTCATCGCGCTGGCGGCGGCCGGTGCCGAGGACGCCCCGCCCGCTCAGTCGCTCGCGCGCATCACGATCGACGGCACGATCAACCCCGCGGTGTCGAGCTTCGTCGGGGGGTCGATCGAGCGCGCGCAGCGCGAGGGAATGGCCGCGCTCGTGATCGAGCTCGACACGCCAGGCGGACTGCTGCCGTCGATGCAGGCGATCGTCAAGGACATCCTGAACGCGCCCCTGCCGGTGATCGTGTGGGTCGCGCCGAGCGGCGCGGGCGCGGGGTCGGCCGGCCTCTTCATCACACTCGCCGCGCACGTGGCGGCGATGGCGCCGGGCACGAACATCGGCGCCGCGCATCCGGTCGGGGGCGGCGGCGAGGACATCAAGGGGACGATCGGGAAGAAGATCGAGAACTACACCGCGTCGTTCAGCGAGGCGATCGCCCGTCGCCGCGGGCGCAACGTCGCCTGGGCCGCCAAGGCGGTCCGCAAGAGCGTCTCCGTGGACGCCGAGGAGGCGGCGAAGCTGAACGTCGTCGACTTCGTCGCGAAGGACCTCGACGAGCTCGTGACGCGCGCCGACGGGCGAACGGTCGACGTGGCCGGGACGCCGCGGAAGCTGGCGCTCGGGAAGGCGGTCCGCGGTGCGGACGGCCGCGTGCGCGTCCAGGACTACACGATGCGGCTCTCCGAGCGCGTCCTGAACGTGATCGCGCATCCGAACATCGCCTACCTCCTGATGATGGCCGGCCTCCTCGGCCTGTACATCGAGTTCACGCACCCGGGGCTCGCGTTCCCCGGGGTGGCGGGCGCCATCTGCCTGCTGCTCGCGCTGGCCGCGCTGCACGTGCTGCCAGTGAACACGTCGGCGCTGGCGCTCCTGCTCCTCGGCGTCGCGCTGCTGGTCGCCGAGGCCTTCCTGCCGACTTTCGGCGTCGTGGGCGCCGGCGGGCTGATCGCCTTCGTGCTCGGCTCGCTCTTCCTGTTCGACACCGCGAGCGGCGTGAGCTTGCCGCGGAGCGTGGTCTTCGGGGTGGCCGGAACGCTCGCCGCGGTCTTTCTGGTCGTCGGCGCGCTGGTCGTGCGCTCGCACCGGGTACGGCCAGCGCTCGGGATCGCCGGCATGGTGGGGGAGACGGGCGTTGCGCGCGGCCGGCTCGCTCCCGCCGGGACGGTCCTCGTCCGCGGGGAGTACTGGACCGCCGAGAGCGACGACGTCGTGGACGACGGCGAGCGCGTGCAGGTGACGGGAGTCGAGGGGCTCCGGCTCCGGGTCCGGCGCGTCCGGACCGGGCGCCACTGAAGGGAGGCAACGATGCCAGGTGCAGGAGTGGCCGTCCTGATCGTGATCGTGTTCGTCCTGAGCGGGCTCAAGGTGCTGCGGGAGTACGAGCGCGCGGTCGTCTTCCGCCTCGGTCGGCTGGTCGGGGCGCGCGGTCCCGGCGTCATCTACGTCATCCCGGGGATCGAGAAGGCGATGCGGGTGGATCTCCGCACCATCACGATGGACGTTCCCTCGCAGGACGTCATCACGAAGGACAACGTCTCGATCAAGGTGAACGCGGTGCTCTACTTCCGCGTGATCGACCCGGCGCGCGCGGTGGTGGAGGTCGAGAACTACCTCTACGCGACGTCGCAGAACGCGCAGACCACGCTGCGAAGCGTGTGCGGGGAGGCCGAGCTCGACGAGCTCCTCGCCGAGCGGGAGAAGATCAACACGCACCTCCAGTCGATCATCGACCAGCACACGGAGCCGTGGGGCATCAAGGTGGTGCAGGTGGCCGTGAAGCACATCGACCTGCCCGAGGAGATGCGGCGCGCGATGGCGCGCCAGGCGGAGGCGGAGCGCGAGCGGCGCGCGAAGGTGATCGCGGCCGAGGGCGAGTACCAGGCGGCGCAGCGCCTCGCGGAGGCCTCGGCGATCATGGCGAAGGAGCCGATCGCCCTCCAGCTGCGGTTCCTCCAGACGCTGGTCGAGGTGGCCTCGGAGAACAACTCGACGACCATCTTCCCGGTCCCGATCGACATCCTGAAGCCGTTCCTCGGGAGCGCGGGCGATCGTTCGAAGTAGGCGATGCGGGTTGCGGACCTCGACTACGCGCTCCCCGAGGAGCTGATCGCGCAGGAGCCCGCGCCCGAGCGGACGGCCGCGCGGCTCCTCGTCTGCCCGCGCGGGACGGAGGAGCTCCGCCACGCGCGAGTGGCGGACCTGCCCGCCATCCTGCGCGCGGGTGACCTGCTGGTGGTGAACGACACGCGCGTCGTGCCGGCGCGCGTGTCGGCGCGGCGTCCGAGCGGCGGCCGTCTCGAGGTGCTGTTCGTCCGCCCGTTGTCGGCACCGGCGGAATGGGAGGTGCTGGTCCGCGGCGCCCCGCGAGCGGGCGAACGCGTCCACTTCGCGGAGGCCGACGGCGAGTGGTTGGCTGCCCTCGGCGACGGCCGGTGGCACGTCCGCATGCGCCTCGACGGTCCCGTGCCCGACTGGCTCGAGCGCGTGGGCGAGGTGCCGCTGCCCCCGTACATCCGACGGCCCGCTGGCCCGAGCACGTCGGATCGCGAGCGTTACCAGACGGTCTACGCGTGCGCTCCCGGGGCGGTCGCGGCGCCGACGGCCGGCCTGCACCTGTCCCCGGAGCTCCTCGATGCCCTGCGCGCCGCCGGCGTCGCGATCGCGAGCCTCACGCTCCACGTCGGCCCGGGGACCTTCATGCCGGTCCGCTGCGACGACCTCGCGCACCACACGATGGCGTCCGAGCGCTACGCGATCCCGCCCGCGACGGCCGACGCGATCGCCGCAGCGCGGGCCGAGGGCCGCCGGATCGTCGCCGTCGGGACGACGACCGTCCGCGCGCTCGAGTCCGCGGCCGCGGGGGGTGGTCTCCGGGCGGGCGCTGGCGAGGCGTCGCTGTTCATCCACCCAGGCCACCGGTTCCGGGTGGTCGACGCGCTGCTCACGAACTTCCATCTCCCACGGTCGCCGCTCCTGGCGCTCGTGTCCGCGCTCGCCGGCTGGGACCGCATCCGCGCCGCGTACGAGGAGGCGGTGCGTCTGCGATACCGCTTCTACAGCTTCGGCGACGCGATGCTCGTCACGTGAGCGCGGCCCTCCGCTTCGAGATGCTCCGCGCCGATGCGAGCGGCGGGCGGCTCGGCCGGCTCACCACCCCGCACGGCGCGATCGACACCCCCGCCTTCATGCCGGTGGCGACGCATGGGACCGTCAAGGGGGTGACGCCCCGTGAGCTCCGCGAGCTCGGGGCGACGATCGTGCTCGCGAACGCCTATCACCTCGCCCAGCGCCCGGGCGTGGAGACGGTGCGGGCCCTCGGCGGTCTCCATGCCTTCATGGCGTGGGACGGGCCCATCCTGACCGACAGCGGCGGGTTCCAGGCGATGAGCCTCGGCGCGCTCGTGCGCGTGGACGACGACGGCGTGCGCTACCGGTCGCACGTCGACGGCCGCGCCGGGACGCTGACGCCGGAGGACGCCGTCGCCGTGCAGGAGGAGATCGGCGTCGACATTGCGATGTCGCTCGACGAGTGCGTGGCGGCCGGGACGCCGCCGCAGGCCGTCGCGAAGGCGGTCGAGCGCACGACGGCATGGGCGGCGCGTGGGCTCCGCGCCCGGACGCGGCCGGCGACCGCGCTCTTCGGCATCG
>CAZLYE010000521.1:0-3560 GCA_964562865.1 uncultured Binatia bacterium (SeqCode)
CGAGCAGTACCGGGCGAAGTACCACGACGACTCGACGAAGGTGTCCATCGTGTCGGTCTCGCGCCGCGCGGGCCCGCCGCAACGGGGGCAGCGCGTCCGCACGAACGCCTCGTGCGCCGCGAGCGGCGAGCCGCCGGTCCCCGTGAGCGCGACGTCCTCGGGCAGGACAACCGGGAGGTCGCGCTCGGGCACGGGCACCGCGCCGCAGTCCCCGCAGTAGACGACCGGGATGGGCGCCCCCCAGTAGCGCTGGCGCGAGATGCCCCAGTCGCGGAGCCGGTAGGACACCGTCGGGCCGCCGAGGCCCTTCGGCGTGAGCGCCGCCGCGATGCGCTCCTTCGCGACGTCGCTCGGGAGCCCCGTGAACTCGCCCGAGTCGACGAGGTGACCGGGTCCCTCCCAGGCGGCCGTCATGCGCGCCGGATCGAGCGGCTCGCCCTCGGGCTGGACCACGACGCGGATCGGGAGCCCGCAGGCACGCGCGAACTCGAAGTCGCGCTGGTCGTGCGCCGGAACGCCCATCACGGCGCCGGTGCCGTACTCCATGAGCACGAAGTTGGCGACGTGGATGGGGAGCCGCGCACCCGTGAACGGGTGTCGGCAGAATGCGCCGGTCGCCACGCCCTCCTTCCCCTGCGTCCGCTCCGTGCGCGCCGTCGCCCGGACGCGGGCCACGAAGGCGGTGACGCCCGCCTCGGCCGGCGTCCCCGCGACGAGCGACCCCACCCGCGGGTGCTCCGCCGCGAGGCTCACGAAGGTCGCGCCGAACAGCGTGTCTGGGCGCGTCGTGAAGACGGCGACGTCGCCGGGCCGGCCGTCCAGCGGAAACCGGATCTCGGCGCCGACGCTCCGCCCGATCCAGTTCCGTTGCATCGTCACGACGCGCTCGGGCCAGCCCGTGAGTCCGTCGAGGTCGCGCAGGAGCTCGTCGGCGTAGGCGGTGATGCGGAGGAACCACTGCTCGAGCTCGCGGTCGGTGACCGGCGTGTCGCAGCGCCAGCACGCCCCGTCGACGACCTGCTCGTTCGCGAGCACGGTCTCGCAGTGCCGGCACCAGTTGACGACCGAGCGGCGCCGGTACGCGAGCCCGCGCTCGAGCATACGCACGAAGAAGAGCTGCTCCCAGCGGTAGTAGGCCGGATCGCAGGTCGCGAGCTCACGCTCCCAGTCGTAGGAGAAGCCGAGTCGCTTCAGCTGACGTCGCATGTGGGCGATGTTGTCGGCCGTCCACCGCGCGGGATGGACGCCGTGCTGGATCGCCGCGTTCTCGGCGGGGAGCCCGAACGCGTCCCAGCCCATCGGGTGGAGCACCCGGTAGCCGGCCATGCGCCGCTGCCGGGCGATCACGTCGCCGATCGAGTAGTTCCGCACGTGACCCATGTGGATGCGGCCCGACGGGTACGGGAACATCTCGAGGATGTAGTAGCGCGGCCGTCCGGGCGCCGCGTGCGCCGCGAACGTGCCCTCCGCCTCCCATCGCCGCTGCCACCGCGTCTCGACCGCTTCCGGGTCGTACCGGCTCTGCCCCGCCGCCCGCTCCATCGTCAACGTGTCCTGCCCGCGCCCTCCTTGACGCCGAGGACGCCCGCGATGTGGTCGAGGACGCCGTTCACGAACGCCGCGGAGTCGTCGCTCCCGAAGCGGCGAGCGATCTCGATCGCCTCGTTGATCGCGACGGAGGCGGGGATGTCCCGCCGCGCGAGCAGCTCGAAGGTCGTGAGCCGGAGCAGGTTCAGGTCGACCCGGGAGAGCCGGGGAAGACGCCAGTGCTCCGCGCTCGCGGCGATGAGCGCGTCGATCCGCTCCCGCTGCTCGCGGACGCCGTCGACCAGCTCGCGCGCGAAGGACCGGACCTCGGGATCGGCGTCGAAGTGCGTCCAGAAGAGCGCGAGCCCACGCCCGGAGTCGTCCTCGCCGGTGACGTCGAGCTGATAGAGCGCCTGCAGCGCCAGCTCCCGTGCCTCCCGTCGCGCGCCCATCGGCCCCTCAGTACTTCTGCAGGGCGCGCAGGACCTGCACCATCTCGAGCGCGGTGACCGCCGCGTCGTACCCCTTGTTGCCCCGCCCGCCGCCGGCCCGCGCGAGCGCCTGCTCGATCGTGTCGGCAGTGAGGACGCCGAAGGCGACGGGGACATCGTGCCGCCGCGCGACGTCCGCGATCCCGCGCGCCGCCTCCGTCGCGATGTACTCGAAGTGCGGCGTCTCGCCGCGCACGACGGCCCCGAGGCACACGAGCGCGTCGTAGCGACCGCTCGACGCCATGCGCTGCGCACAGAGCGGCAGCTCGAACGCCCCCGGCACCGTCGCGACGTCGATCGCATCCTCGGCAACGCCGTGCCCGACGAGCGCCTCCAGCGTCCCGGCGAGCAGCTGGCCCGTCACCGTCTCGTTGAAGCGCGCGAGCGCGACCCCGATGCGGAGCCCCTCGCCGCTCGGGCTGGCTACCAGATGACGGGGCACGGAGCCGACGCTCAGCTCGTCCGCTGGAGCCCGGACAGGAGGTGCCCGAGCTTCGCCTGCTTGGTGCGGAGGTATTCGATGTTGCCCGCGTGCGGCGCCACCTCGAGCGGCGCGCGGGCGACCACGTCGATGCCGTAGCTCTCGAGGCCTCCGATCTTCTGCGGGTTGTTGGTGAGGAGGCGCACGGCTCCCACGCCGAGATCGCGCAGGATCTGCGCGCCGATGCCGTAGTCGCGGAGGTCCTCCTTGAAGCCGAGCTCGAGGTTCGCCTCGACCGTGTCCCGCCCCTGGTCCTGGAGCGCATACGCCCGGATCTTGTTCGCGAGCCCGATCCCGCGCCCCTCCTGGTGGAGGTAGACGAGCACGCCGCGCCCCGCCACCATGATGCACTCGAGCGCCTGCTGGAGCTGGTCGCCGCAGTCGCAGCGCTCGGAGCCGAAGACGTCGCCGGTGAGGCACTCCGAGTGCAGCCGGACCAGCACCTCGCCGGGGCCCTGCACGTCGCCGAGGACGAGCGCCATGTGCTGGTGCTGGTCGATGCTGTTGTCGTAGACGATCGCGCGGAACGCCGGCCCGTCGCGCACCGGGAGCATCGCCTCGGCGACGCGGCGGACGAGCGTGTCCGAGCGGAGCCGCATCTGGATGACGTCCGAGATCGTCACCTGCGGGAGACCGTGCTCCGCCGCGAGCGCGGCGAGCTCGGCCGTGGTCGCGAGGTTCCCGCCCGCCCCGAGCACGGCGCACACGACCGCTTCCGCCCCCACTCCCGCCAGCCGGACGACGTCGCTCGCCGCCTCGGGGAGACCCGCGCACACGAGCGTCCCGCCGGGGCGCACCTGGACGGGGGTCACGTGCCCCGGCATGACGAGGTCGGCGGGCGTCGCGTCGGCGGCGACGGCGGCGAGCACGGTGGTCGCCCGGTCCGAGGCGCTGATGCCGGTCGACACGCCGTGGCGGGCCTCGATCGACGCCCCGTAGGCCGGTGCGGGGCACCCCGTGCTCTGCGCCATCAGCGGGATGCCGAGCTGTCGCATCCGGGCGGGCGGCATCACGAGGCACACGAGGCCACGGGCGTGGGTGACGAGGAAGTTGATCGCCTC
>CAZLYE010000522.1:0-2645 GCA_964562865.1 uncultured Binatia bacterium (SeqCode)
GGCGCGTGTGCGCGGGCGACGCCCGTCCGGCGGCCGGCTCGAGCTGCTCTTCGTCCGGCCGCTCGGCGCCGAGGAGGACAGGGAGGTGCTCGTGCGCGGCGCGCCGCGTCCCGGCGAGCGTGTCCATCTGCCGGCCGCGACCGGGGAATGGGTCGCGGCCCTGGGCGGCGGCCGCTGGCACGTCCGTCTCCGGGACCTGGGCGAGCCGGCCGGCGCGTGGCTCGAGCGCGTCGGCGAGGTGCCGCTCCCGCCGTACATCCGTCGCCCGGGCGGGCCGACCGCGGCGGATCGCGAGCGCTACCAGACCTGCTACGCGCGCGTCCCGGGCGCCGTTGCCGCGCCGACGGCGGGCCTGCATCTGACGGCTGCGCTCCTCGACGAGATCGCCGCCGCCGGGATCGCGCTCGCCCGGCTCACCCTCCACGTCGGACCCGGGACGTTCATGCCGATCCGCGACGACGAGCTGGATTTGCACACGATGCTCGCGGAGCCGTACGAGCTCCCGGCGGACACCGTGGAGGCGATCGCCGCGACCCGGGGAGCCGGCGGACGGGTCGTCGCCGTCGGCACGACGACCGTGCGCGCCCTCGAATCGGCGGCGGCCCGGGGCCCGCTGCGCCCCGGGCCGGGCGCCGCGCGGCTCTTCATCCGGCCGGGACACACGTTCCGCGCCGTCGACGCGCTCCTCACGAACTTCCATCTTCCGCGCTCGACGCTCCTCGCCCTCGTGGCTGCGTTCGCCGGCTGGGAGCGCGTCAAGGCGTCGTACGACGAGGCCGTGGGCGCCGGGTACCGGTTCTACAGCTTCGGCGACGCGATGCTCGTCACGTGAGCGCCCCGCGCTTCGAAGTCGTACGCGGGGACCCGAGCGGCGCGCGCCTCGGGCGTCTCACGACCGCACACGGCGTCGTCGAGACGCCGGCCTTCATGCCGGTCGCGACCCACGGTGCCGTCCGCGGCCTGGCGCCGCGCGACCTCGACGAGCTCGGCGCGACGATCATCCTCTCGAACGCGTACCACCTCGCGCAGCGCCCCGGCGTGGAAACCGTGCAGGCGCTCGGCGGCCTCCATCGCCTGATGGGGTGGGACGGGCCGATCCTCACCGACAGCGGAGGATTCCAGGTGTTCAGCCTGGGCGCGCTCGTCCGCGTCGACGACACGGGCGTCCGCTTTCGCTCTCACGTCGACGGCCGGGCCGGGGTGCTGACGCCGGAGGACGCCGTCGGCGTGCAGGAGGCGCTCGGCGTCGACGTCGCGATGTCGCTCGACGAGTGCGTGCCGGCCGGCGTCGCCCGCGACCGGATCATCCGCGCCGTCGCGCGCACGACCGATTGGGCGGCGCGCGGGCTCGCGGCGCGGACGCGCCCGGAGACGGCGCTCTTCGGCATCGTCCAGGGCGGCGTCGACGAGGCGCTCCGCGCCGAGAGTGCGGCGGCGATCACGGCCCTCGGCTTCGACGGCCACGCGGTGGGCGGGCTCTCGGTCGGCGAGCCCGTGGCGGAGACGGCGCGGGTGGCCGCGGCCACTGTTGGCCGCCTTCCGCTGGATCGGCCGCGCTACCTGATGGGTGTCGGAACGCCTGCCGATTTGATTCGCTTCGTGGCTATGGGGTATGACCTCTTCGACTGCGTGCTGCCGACCCGGAACGGTCGTAACGGGACGCTGTTCACCCGCCAGGGCAAGGTGATGATCCGTAATGCCGCGCACGCACGCGACGCGCGACCGGTCGAGGACGGCTGTCCGTGCTACACATGCACGCGCTTCAGCCGCGGCGCGCTCCGTCATCTCGTCCTGAGCGGAGAGATGCTCGGCGCGCGGCTCGCCACGCTGCACAACCTGCACTTCTACCTCCGCCTCATGCGCGAGATTCGCGCCGCGCTGGCGGAGGGTACCTTCCCCGAGCGCGCAGCGGCGGCGGCCGGAGCCTGGGCCTAGGAAGTGGGGGGATTGTTCGGCCAGCAGTCGGAGGGGGCGCCCCCGGTCCTCGTCCAGGTGATGCCGCTCATCCTCCTCGGGGCGGTCTTTTACGTCCTCCTCGTGCGTCCGGAGCAGAAGCGGCGGCGTGATCACGATCAGCTCGTCGGGGCCCTCAAGCGGAACGATCAGATCGTGATGGCGTCGGGTATCCACGGGCGCGTGATGAGTCTTAGCGAGAAGACGATCACCGTCGAGATCGCGCCGAAGGTGCAGGTGGTCGTCGACCGGAGCGCCATCCAGACCGTCGAGGGCGGCGCGGAGAAGCCCGCGGAGGTGAAGTCGTGAATCGGAACGTCCTCTACCGGGCCGCGCTGTTCGTGGCGCTCGCGGTGGCGGCGGTGGTCGTGCTCGTGCCGACCGTCGCGCGGCCCGCGCCGACGTGGTGGCCCTGGAAGCAGCCGGTGCGGCTCGGCCTGGACCTCCAGGGCGGCACGCATCTCCTCTACGGCGTCGACGTCGATCAGGCGATCGACACGTCGGTCGATCGCGCCATGCAGGACCTCGAGCGCGAGCTGCGCGACGCGCAGATCGGCGCGACCAGCGTCGAGCGCGACGGGCGCACGATCCAGCTCCGGCTCGCCAACAAGGAGAAGCGGCGCGACGTCGAGGACCTGGTCCGCGAGCGCTTCCCGAGCCTCGTCGCCGTGCCGCAGCCCGACGTCGAGAAG
>CAZLYE010000523.1:0-12226 GCA_964562865.1 uncultured Binatia bacterium (SeqCode)
GACCGCCCGCGCGTGGCGCTGCTACATCGGCGAGATGATGGCGATCGGCGCGCGGCCGGATCCGGCCCCGGCGTCGTAGCCGCCATGGCCGACCATCACGCCGAGATCCAGCGTCGCTACTTCGAGCGCGCGGACGCCGAGCGGTTCCGGTGGACGACCGGAGCGCCCGGGTTCGCGGAGACCGAGGACGCGCTCCTCGCCCCGTTCCTCGCGCGCTTCGTTCCGCCGTGCCTCGAGATCGGCTGCGGCGAGGGGAACAACCTGGTGCGTCTCACCCGGCGGGCCCGGTGCGTGGGGACGGACCTCTTTGTCGAGAAGCTCCGCTTCGCGGCCGCCGCGCTCTCGGGAGTCCCGCTCGTCGCGGCGGACGCCGCCCACCTCCCCATTCGGGACGGCGTCTTCCGCACGGTCTTCGTACGTGACCTGCTGCACCACGTGCCCGACGCCCCGCGCGTCCTCGCCGAGGCGGTCCGCGTGTTGGCTCCCAGTGGCCGGCTCTGCCTCCTCGAGCCGAACGGGCGCAACCCGATCGTCCGGCTCCAGACGCGGCTCGTCGCCGCGGAGGCCGGCGCCCGCGGGTCCGGGGTCGAGCGCCTCCGCACACTGCTCGCCGGGCTCCCCCTCGACCACGTCGTCGTGAGCACGCTCCAGCCGCTCCCGCTCCGCCGAATGGTCCTCCACTACCGCTTCGGGCTTCCGGTGCTCGGCCGCGTCCCGACGACGCGACACGCCCTCGCCGTCCTCGAGGGGCTCGCGGGGCGGCTCGTGCCGCGGTCGCGGTGGGCGTACGCAGCCGCCACCGCCGAACGCGTCGCGTGACGTCCGTCCGGCTCTGGGGGCTACGCCTCGCCGCGCTCGCCCCGGCGTACTGGCTCCTCCGTGACGGCACCGCCCCGCTCGGCCTCCACCGCCTCGCGCTCGTGGGACTCCCGTACGGCGCGTGCGTCGCGGCGCTCTGGCTCTCGCCCCGTCGCTGGCTCGAGCGGGCGCACGCTTCGCGCGCGACCGGCACGGCCCTCGCGCTCCTCATCGGCGTGCTCGTGGTCTTCTGGTGCGTCACCGCCAACAGTGTGTCGACCCGCCTCGTGCTGCTCGCGGCGACGATCGTCGCGGCGGCCGCGCTCTCCACGAGGATCCTGCTGTCGGCCGTCGCGCTCGTGCTCGTGCTCGGCGGGCTCGAGCTCGCCCTCCGGGCGCGGCCGGAGGTCCTGCCCTACGCGGTGCGCCTCTCGCTGCCTCTCGCCGACCGCCTCGCCTGCTTCTTCCCAACGCCCGCCGGCTGCCGCGCCGCCCAGGATCTCCAGATTTTCCCGCGCGAGCTCGCGTTCATCTACAAGCCCGGGCTCGACGTCGTCCTGAAGCACCGGGAGGCCGGGTGGTGGCGGCTCGAGACCGACAGCCACGGGTTCGTGAACCGTGACGAATCGCTCTACCGCGCTGCCGACGTCGTCGTGCTCGGGGACTCCTTCGCGCAGGGCGTGCTCGTCGATTTCGAGGAGTCGTTCCCGCAGCGTCTCGCAGCCTCGACGGGGCTCCGTGTCCTCAACCTCGCGATCGCGGGCTACGACGCGTGGCAGTTCCCGCGCGTGTTCCGCACCTACGGGCTGCCGGCCCGGCCGCGCGTCATCATCACCACGCTCTTCGGCTCGAACGACTGGAACGCTCGCTTTCCGCTCTACGAGCGGTTCCTCGCGGCGCACCCGGAGGGCGACTACCTCGCCTTCCTCGACGACCAGCTCGCGCGCTCGCGGGCGCCGACGGGCAGCCTTCTCCAGCTCCCGGAGCGGCTCTGGGAGGCGTCGTACCTCGTCGGCGCCGTGCGGGGCGCCCTCGATCCGTCGCGGACCGGCGGCGCCGCGGAGACCGACTACGACGTCGTCACGCTCGGCGGGAAGCCCGTACGCGTGCGACTCCGCGACGCCCTCAAGCTCTGGCGCGGGATGCAGCCCGAAGCGTTGATGGCGGCGCACCGGCTCGGGATCGAGCAGCTCGAGCGCTCGCTCGCCGAGCTGCGCGGCATGGCGCACGAGCTCGGCGCGCGCCTCGTCGTGCTCTACGTCCCCGCGATGGACGAGATCTACCTGCCGCTTCTCGACGCGTCCGACCCGATCTGGGGCGGCACCGCGAAGGCCGCCGTGCTCGACAAGCTCGCCCGGGTGCGGGCCGTGACCTTCGAGCGGGCCGGCAGCGATCTGCTCGACCCGACCGGGGCGCTGCAGGACGTCGCGCGACGAGGCGAGCAGCTCTACTGGGTCCACGACCCGCACTGGAACCGGCGCGGCAGCGCCGCCGTCGCCGACATCGTGGCGCGTCACCTGGCGGCGGCCGGGGCCCCCTGATCCGCCGCCCGGGCGACGGGCTCCCGCGCGTTCGCGCGACGCAGCGTCGAGAGGACGACCGGCTCGACCAGCGCACCGAGCCGCCGGACGCCGCGCTCGTTGTAGTGCCCGCCGGTGTCCGCGAACTCGTCGGCGCCGAGGGCCTCGTGCAGGTCGAGGAACATGCCGCCCGCGGCCTCGACCACCTGGCGCAGGACGGCGAAGCGCCGCGCGTAGACGGCCGCGTCGTACCCGACCTCCTCTCGGAGAGCCTCGAAGGGAATTGGGCTCCCGATGACGACGGCCGGAACACCGTGCCGCACCGCCATGTCGACGGTCGCCCCGACCATGCGGACGATCGGCAGCCTCGGGCTCACCGGGACGTCGTAGTGGGACAGCACGACCGGCCGGAACCTCCCGACGGCGCGGAGCCCGGTCGTGACGTCCCAGCTCGGCGCGCGGGGTCCGAGGACCTCCCAGAAATCAGCCTGCTGGAAGGTGCTGCGGAGCCCCTCGAAGAAGTAGGCTGCGCGCTCCACGGCTCCGAAGCAGAGCGTCCGCGACAGCAGCAGCCGCGGGACGGTGATGCCGCGGTCGTAGAGGGGAAGCGTCATCGCCCGGGGGAGCTCGCGCGGGGGAATCATCGAGGCGAGGTCGCCCATCGTCCGGCTCCCGGCTCCCTTGCCGAACATGCGCAGGTGGGCGACGAGCACCACGAGGTCCGGCCGCCGGTCGAGGACGGGGCCCATCGCCAGGTAGTAGTCGAAGAAGTCGAGCCCGGGGAGGGCGAGCACGCGCGCGGCGCGGACCTCGCCGCGCTCCTGCCACTCCTTCGCGAGGAGCTGCGGGTACGAGGCGACGGCGACGGTCGAGTCTCCGAGCCACACGACGAGCGGGGCCCCGTCGGTGGGCGCGGCGAGGACCCGCTCGATGTAGCCGCGATGGTCGTAGAGGTCCGCACCCGCCTTCACCGCGGCACCCCAGCGCGTCGCGACGGCCATGCCCACCGCGAGCGCCAGGCTGCCGGCGAATCCGAGGCCGATGAGCGCGATCCGTCCCACGTGACGTCCTAGAACTGGAAGTAGATGAAGCGCGACGTCGCCGGCGAGAAGAGGAAGACGAGCACCGTGACGCCCGCGTAGGCAAACCCCTGCCACAGCGCCGGCAGACGGACGAACCGCTCGCGGAGGACGCTGGCCGACGGGCCGACGTGCAGGGCGAACGCCACGGCGACGAGCACCGTCGCCTGCCCCGCGGCGAGCGACGGCACGAACTCGGACGACCAGAGGCCGCGGAGCACCATCCAGGCGTCCCCGAGGCTCGCGCAGCGGAACAGGATCCAGCCGAGGCAGACGAGGTGGAAGGTGACGACACGGGCGCCGCGCTCCGAGAGCCGCCCTCGCGCCGTGCCGCCCGCCGGGAGGAGGCGCTCCACCACGAGCAGCGCGCCGTGGTACGCTCCCCACGCGACGAAGGTCCACGCTGCCCCGTGCCAGAGGCCTCCGAGCAGCATCGTCACCATCACGTTGACCGAGGACCGCCAGCGCTCGACCCGGTTCCCGCCGAGCGAGATGTAGAGGTAGTCGCGGAGCCACGTCGAGAGCGTGATGTGCCACCGCCGCCAGAACTCCCGCGGGCTCGCCGCGAGGTACGGCCGATCGAAGTTCTCGGGCAGACGCAGGCCGAGCAGCCGCGCCACCCCGATCGCGATGTCGCTGTAGCCGGAGAAGTCGAAGTATATCTGGAACGCATAGGCATACACCGCGAGCAGCAGGTTCGCCCCCCGATAGAGGCTCGGATCGAGGAAGATCACGTCGACGTACGCGGCGAGCGTGTCGGCGAAGACGACCTTCTTCACGAACCCGCCGGCGATGCGCGCGACGGCGAACTCGACGTCGACGGCGGTCAGGTCGTGTGCGCGGAGGAGCTGCGGGAGGAAGCTGCCGGCGCGGGCGATCGGGCCGGCCACCAGCTGCGGGAAGAACGACACGAAGAGGGCGAAGTCGAGTGGGCTCCGGCTGGCCGGAACCTGCCGGCGGTAGACGTCGATCGCGTAACCGAGGGTCTGGAAGGTGTAGAAGGAGATGCCGACGGGGAGCACGATGTCCGCCACCGGCGGCGGCAGCACGTGCCACGGCTGGAGCAGGCGGTACGCGTTCTGTGCGAAGAAGTTCCCGTACTTGAAGTAGCCGAGGAGTCCGAGGTTGCCGCACAGGCTCACGCCGAGGAGGAGCCGGCGGGCCGTCCGACCCTCCGTCCGCTCCATCCGGCGGGCGACCGTGTAGTCGAGCACGGTCGAGAAGAGCAGGAGCAGCGAGAAGAACGGGTTCCAGGAAGCGTAGAAGACGTAGCTGGCGGCGACGAGGAACGCCTTCCGCGCCCGCCACCACGACCGCGGGATGACGACGAAGTAGCCGGCGAGGACGAGGCCGAGGAACAGGGGGAACTCGAGGCTGTTGAACAGCATCGTCCCTCAGGCGCGCGTGCGGCGGCCCGCCCGGCGCGCGCGCGCACCGATGCCGATCACCCTGCGGGCCGGAGCGCGTTCCCGAGGATCGTCTGGTACGCCTCGCATGGCGTCCAGCACTGCGGGCACTGGTAGTCCCAGATCTCGCGCTGCAACGCGGCGGCCTCCTCCGACTGCCAGATGGACGCGAGGTCGAAGTCGGCCTCGCGGAGGCTCCCGACCCGCCGCTCGTAGATCGTGCACGGGAACACGTGGCCCCAGGAGTCGATGAAGCACGAGGAGCGGAGCGCGTGGCAGCGCATCGGCGTCCGCCCCGTCTCGAGGTAGCGCCGCACGCGCTTGAGATACGCTCGCTCGAGGTAGTTGACCGGCGACCAGCCGAAGCCGCGCAGCCGTCCGTACGCCTCGGTCGCGCGGGCGAGCGCCTCGGGCGCGACCGCCTGCCGCAGCGCCAGGTCCGTGTTCCGGAGATAGTGCCCCGACTCGTGGATGATGTTCACGTGGAAGTCGCGGTACTCGAGGTCGGGGATCTCGCGCTTCGCCGCCGCGAAGGCGTCCGGGAAGTGATCGACGTTGCCCGCCGACAGCGTCATCCCGAGGACGACCTGCACGCCGGGGATCTCGCGCAGGCGCCGGAACGTCTCGATCTGGCGTCGCCAGCCGCCCTCGACGCCGCGGATGCGGTCGTTCGTCGCCTCGTCGCCGTCCGTCGAGACCGTGATGATGAGCTTCTCCGTCCCCATGCGGACGATCTCGCGCGTCGCCGCGACGATCTTGTCGGTGAGATACCCGTTGGTCGGGAAGTGGAGGAGGAGCAGATCCGGGCACTGCGTGACGATTGCCTCGCAGACCGACACGAAGTCCTTCCGGAGCGACACCTCGCCACCCGTCACATCCACCCACACGAAGCGGTTCGAGCGCTTGAAGAAGCGCCGGATCTCGTCGAGCGACAGCTCGTCGCGGGGCTTCATCTGCCAGATGTTGCAGGTCTGGCAGGCGTAGTTGCACCAGTACGTGATGCAGAACGTCAGCTTGTAGGGGAAGTCGAGCCGCCCGAAGTTGGCGCGGACCGCCCGGGAGGCGAGTGCGGCGTACGGGCGGAGGTGACGCATCCAGCCTCGCTCAGCGTCCCGAGAAGCGCTCGACCAGCCGGAGCATCGGGTGAGCGACGGGCCGGGTGGCCGGCCATCCACTCACGTACCAGTCGTACGCCTCGTTCGTCATGCGGACGTTCGTGTAGCGCGGCGTCCAGCCGAGCATACGCTTCGCGCGGCTCATGTCGAGCACGAATTCGCGGTCGGCGAGCAGGTAGTGCTCCGGCACCAGCGGCGAGAGGCCGACCGCATGGAGCGCCCGCGCCGTGTTCCGCAGGAGCGCCGCCGGGAGCGACACGATCCGCGAGCGCGAGCCCGCGTGCGCGATCAGCGCCTGCACCTGCTCCCGCGCCGTCGGGACGCCGGCCGAGCCGATGTTGAACGCCTCGCCGCGGCTCTCGGGGCGCTCCGCGGCGAGGAGGCAGGCCTCCGCCACGTCCCACGCGCTCGCCATGTCCACGCGGTTGTCGCCGCGCCCGCTGATGAAGACCGGCCGCCCCGTTCGCACCCACTCGAAGAGGAGCAGGAACACGCCGGACATCCCCGGGCCGAAGAGGCTCACGGGGCGGAGCATCGTCACGTCGAGGCCGCGGACGAGGTACTCGCGGCAGAGCTTCTCCGACTCGACCTTGCTCCGCCCGTACGCGCCGATCGGCCTCACCGGATGCGTCTCGTCGACCGGCTGGCGGCGCGGGACCCCGTAGACCCCCGACGACGAGATGTAGACGACCTTCCGCACGCCGGCCCGGCGCGCGCCCTCCAGGACGTTCGCCGTGGCCCGCACGTTCGCGTCGAAGAGCTCGCCCTCGAGGAGCTGGACGACGTGCGACTTCATCCGCTGGAGGGCAGCGAGGTGGTAGACGGTGTCCACGCCCTCGCACGCCGCCGCGGTGAACGCGGCGTCGCGGAGGTCGCCCTGGCGGAACTCGACGCGCGGGGACGCCTCGCCCCCTTCGCGCGGCGGGACGAGGTCGACCAGCCGGAGCGCGTCGCCGCGCCCGAGGAGGAGCGACGTGAGGCAGGATCCGAGGAGCCCCGAGCTCCCGGTGACGAGGCTCAGCACGACGCCACGCGGCCCGCGCGCGGGGCGGCGACGCGAGCCGCCAGCATGGGGCGAAGGGGCGCCTCGCGCCCGAGGAAGCGCGCGTCGATGCCCGCGAGCACCTCGTCGACACCGATCGTCCGGATGCAGACGGGGTCGACGCAGCGGCTCACCTTGAGGTTGTAGTTGGTGAGGCAGGGGCTGCAGTAGAGGTCCTTGTACAGGACCAGATCCTCGGGGTTCCCGGGTCCGTAGTGGAGCGGCGCCGTCGGGCCGAAGAAGGCGACGACGGGCGTCCGCACGGCGGCCGCGAGGTGCATGACCGACGTGTCGTTCACCACGACCAGGTGGCAGCGTCCGAGCAGCGCGACCAGCTCGGTGATCGAGAGCCGGTCGCAGAGATCGATGACCGGGCGTCGCATCGCCGCGCGCGTCGCGTCGACCAGCGCGCGCTCCTCGGCGCCCTTGCCGGTCAGCACGATCGCCGCCCCGTAGCGCTCGGCGAGCGCGTCCGCCAGCGCGGCGAAGTTGGCCGTGGGCCAGCGCTTGAGGGGAATGCGGTAGAAATTGTCGCCGCTGCCGACGTGCACCGCGATCAGCGGGAAGTGCGCCCCCGAGACGCCCTCCCGCGCGAGCAGCTCGCCGAGCCGCCGCTCCTCCTCGGGCTCCGTGGCGATCGTGACGGGGCGTGGGGCGTCGACGACGCCGAGCGGCCGGAGGAGGCGCATGAAGATGCGGGACATGTGCTCGCTGTCCGTGTAGACGACGCGCACCGTGTAGAGCCACCCGCGCCGCTGGCCGTCGGTGTTGAAGCCGATGCGGTTCGGCGCGCCCGAGAGGAACGCGACGACGGCCGAGAGCTTCACGAACTGCTCGAAGTCGACGACGAGATCGTAGCGGCGCGCACGGATGGCTCGGATGCCACGCCACAGCGTCCGCAGGAAGGCCGGGTAGCCCGCATGGATGTCGACTCCGTGCGTCCGGCTCACGAGGCGGCTCCGGTCGAGCAGCGTTCTGTTCTCCTCGAGGGTGAGGAAGTCGACCTCGACGTCGGGGAAGGCGTCGCGCAGCGCCTGCACGACCGGCAGCACCATCACGATGTTGCCGAGGCCGTAGAATTTGATCGCGAGGATCCGGCGCGGGCGCAGCGCCGCCGAGCCGGGCGTCGGGGGCGTCGTGGCGCGCATCGGCGGAAGTCGGCGTCCGCCGAGGAGCGACCCGAGCCGGGACAGCCAGAACAGGAGCGCGCAGACGACGAGCCCACCCCACGTGTCCAGCCGGCGGGCGAGGTTCATGCTGACGGGGCGCGCCATTCTCAGCGAGGCTACCACCCGCCCTTTTTCAGGGTCAATGCGCAGTGAGCGGCTTCCGCGCGAGCGCGAGGAGCATGAGCCCGACGCGCCCGGTCCGATCGGCGCGCGCGATCGCCGCATCGAGACGCACGAGCGCCCGGGTGAGCGGCGCCGCGATCCCGAGGCGGCCGCCGCGAACCAGATCGAGCCCCCCCGCGACCAGCGGCCCGACCGCATCGACCGCCGCGAGACGGGAGATCTCGAGCCCCGCATCGGCCAGCAGCCGGCGATACTCGTCCAGCCTGAACGCGCGGTGATGCTCCCCGAACGCCTTGTTCCCTCGACGCAGCGTCCTCTTCACCGCCTCGAGCGTGGCGAACTCCCGCGGCTCGTAGACGATTGCGAGACCGCCCGGGCGGAGCGCACGGCACGCCTCGCGCAGCGCCAGCAGCGCATCCGCCATGTGGTGCAGCGCGTTCGCCACGAACACGGCACCGAAGCCGCCCTCCCGCAGCGGAAGGCGGTGCACGTCGCCTTCCACGAGCCCGACGTAGCCGTCCGTCACGTCGGCGAGGAGCTCGCCGACCAGATCGAGACCGACGAGGGGCGCGCGCCGACCCGCCTCGGCCCAGGTGCGGCCGAAGTGGCCGACGCCGCAGCCGAGATCGAGCACGGGGGCATCCGCGTCGGCGATCTCTGCGGCGAGCGGAGGCAGAGCGTTCTCCTCCCATCGATTGATCAGCGACCAGCGGTCGGCGTAGAGGCGGCGCGCGTGCCGTTGCGCCTCGATCTCGGACGCGACCTTCGGGTCGCGGCCAGCCGCACCGTCGGCGAGACGCGGGATGTTCGCGACCACGGCGAAGTCGGCCCCGCACGCACAGCGCAACCGCTCGCCGTCCTGTCGGAGACCGCGGCGGCAGCGCGGGCACGCGAGGAGACCGAGCAGCAGCGGATCGAGGGCAGAGGTCACCGCACCGTCCCGAGCGCATCGCGCGGCAGCTCCCGGATCCTGACGATGAGCCGTTGTTGCATGACGACGAGCCACGGGAGCGCCGCCACGCCGCGACGCTCGCTCACTGCAGGTACCCGAGCGCGCGCAGGCGCTCGCGCACGGCCGGGTCGATCTCCGGCGTGGCCGGCCCGGGCGCGGTCTCGCGTGGCAGGTCGCGATAGGTCGCCACGCGCCCCCCGCTGGGCGGCGTCGCTAACAGCTCCGCCGGCGGGCGCCCGGGCATGTCGTCGGCGAGCGGAAGCCCGAGGAGCGCGAGGACGGTCGGCGCCATGTCGTAGAGGCTTGCGCCGTGCACCTCCCCGTGCCGGATTCCGGGTCCCGCCGCGACGAGGATGCCGGGCGGCGCGTCGCTGTGCTCGCCGGAGAATACTCCGCTCGGGTTGCTCGCGGCGTGGTGACCGTGGTCGGAGATCACGATCACGACGCTCGTCGGATCGATCGCCGCGAGGAGCTCGCCGAGCTCCGCGTCGACGTACTCGTAGGTGCGGGCGATCGTCGGGCCGAAGTCCTCGACCTCGTCGGCCGGCGTCCCCGGGAAGCGCGCGGGCTCCCGGTAGCGCCAGAACTTGTGCTCCACCGCGTCCACGAGGTTCGTGTAGACGAGGAGCAGGTCGGGCTGCGCCTCCTTCGCGAGACGACGCGCAGCCACGAAGTACGGCCGGTTGATGAGGTAGGTGTCCTTCAGCATCGTGAGCGGCGGATCGCCGAGCGAGCGGACGCGCGCCGGCGCCGCCAGGTACTCGGCGAAGTGCGGCGAGGCGGCCGGCACGAAGCGACCGAGCTCCTCGGCCGTGAGCTCCCAGCGGGTCGGCATGGCGTCCGCGAGGAGCCGCATGGCCTCGGGCGGGTAGACGGCGCGCTCCTGGATCGCGTCCGCGGGCATCTGCTCGAGGTCGAGGAGGCGGCGCGTGCTCGCGAAGAAGAGGAAGTCGGAGACGATCGTTCCGTTCACACGCTCGGCAGGCCAGGTGCACCACCAGCCGATGACCCCGACCGACCGCCCGCGGGCGCTCGCGATGTTCCAGAGCGCGGGCACCCGGCGGTCGCCCGACTCCACCTGGGCGAGGCGGCGTCCGACGAGGAGGGCGGGCGCGTCCGCCGCGTTCCCGGCCCGCACGCCCGTGCCGGCACCGACGAGCGCGGCCGGCGCCTGCTCGAGGACCACCTCCCCCGACGCCCGGGCGACCGAGAGACCGCCGAGGCTCCCCCACGCGGGCCCGCCGTCCGTCGGCGCCTCTCCCCGCGTCAACGGCGCGGCGCACCGCGCCGGGACACCGAGCACGACGCGCGTCCCTTCGCGGGATCCCCCGGGCGGAAGCCGGATCCGGAGGTCCCCACCATCCCACGCGCCGGCCAGTGCCGTGCCGTCGACGCGCACGACCAGCGACTCCCGTGTGCACGGCGGCTCGACGGCCGCACGCAGAAGGAGGTCGAGGTCACCCGCCGGCAGGGCGGGCAGCACGATCGTCGCCTCCGGCCGGAAGAGGACGAAGTTCTCCACCCCGTGCGTCGCGGGAGCCTCCCCCGTCGCGATCGTCGTCCAGAGCGCCGGCGAGAGCGTCGGCCGGAGGGTCGCGAGCGGTCCGTGCGCACCGGCGTCGATCAGCCGCCCGAGCGCCGGCAACCGTCCCGCCGCCCGCAGCTCGTCGACGATCGCCCAGTCCGCTCCGTCGATGCCCACGAGCACCACCTTCTTCGGCGGCGCGGGAGGCGTGCCGCACGCGCCGATCATTCCCGCGACGAGGGCGACCCCGACGACGAGGGCGCGGCGCCCGGTGGCGCACCGCACCGCCCGCCGCGACGTCCGCACGGGCGCGCGGGGCACCCGAATCGAAGGCGGGCGGGCAGTCCCCCGCGCCCTCGTTCCCGTCCCCCGACGCAGCAGCTTCGTTCGCAGCCCGGCTACGCGGCCCGCTCGAGCCCCGGCGGCCCCGTCGGAGGCGACGTCTCCGCCGTGCCGTCCGCCCGCGGCCGGTACGGCCGCCGCGTGAGCGCCCGCCACGCCATCTTGAGCGTGATCTTGATCCCCTCGAGCCCGAGGAACGGGAACGTGATCGGGATCAGGATGACGTAGAGCGCCTGCGCGAGGCGGCGGAAGCGGTGGTTGATCAGCCAGCCGAGGAGCGGCCGCACCGACCGCGGCGCGCGCGCGTAGATCGGCGTCATCTTGGCGAGCGTCTCGGCGAGCTCCTTGTGTGGATGCGCGAGGATCGACTGGTGGTGATAGCCGGAGATCCCCTGCCGCACCTTCTCCTGCCCCTCCTCGGTGAGCTGGCCCGACTCGACCGCGTAGTCGTACAGCTTCGTCTTGGGGAACGGGTAGAAGATGTAGGCCGAGCTCTGCGTCGGGTTGATCTGCTCGACCATCGAGAGCGTCTTCCACATCTGCTCGGGCGTCTCGGTCGGCATGCCGTAGATGCAGGAGATCTGGAGGCCGATCCCGCCCTCCTTGATGAGGCGCGCCGAGCGGAAGATGAGCTCGTCGGTCATCGGCCGCTCCATGATGTGGCGGCGGAGCCCCGGGTCGCCCGAGTCGACGCCCATGAAGATCGTCATGCAGTTGGCGGCCTTCATGGCCTTCACGAGCTTCTCGTTGATCGTGGTGGGATAGCCGAAGCAGTACCATGGGAGGTTCACCTCCTTGCGGTACGCCTCGCAGAACTCCTCCACCCAGTGGCGGTTGGTGGTGAAGTTGTCGTCGTGAACGGAGACGACCCTCGGATCGAACTTGCGGAGGTTCTCCTTGAACTCCTCCATGACGTTCGGGATCGAGCGCTTGCGGAGGAAGTCGCCTTTGTCCTTGAAGATGCTCCGCTGGTAGTGGATGTTGCAGAAGGTACAGCGGAACGGGCAGCCGCGACCGGTGAAGATCTCCAGGTTGTCCTTGAAGCACCCGTAGTCCCACCAGAGCTGCTTCTCGGGGAACGGGAACCTGTCGAGGTCGTTCTCGAGCTCGCCCATCTCGTTCCTGTGGACGATGCCGTCCTTCTTCACCCAGAGC
>CAZLYE010000524.1:0-3435 GCA_964562865.1 uncultured Binatia bacterium (SeqCode)
GCTCGACCTCCACAACACCGCCGAGATCGTCCGCTTCGCCGTCCGGAAGAACGTCGTCCACTGACCCGCGCGCCGTCCGAGCGCGCCGTCGCTCCCCGTGCCGTTTTGCGCTAGTCGGAGCGCAGCGGCGATGGCTCTCACCGAGTACCGGAAGAAGCGGCGCTTCGGCGTCACGTCGGAGCCTGCGGGCGGCACCCGTCCCCGCCGGCGGAGCCGGGCGCCGTCGTTCGTCGTGCAGAAGCACCGCGCGACCCGGCTCCACTACGACTTCCGTCTGGAGTGGAAGGGCGTGCTCCTCTCCTGGGCGGTGCCGAAGGGGCCGTCGCTCGATCCGTCGGTGAAGCGGCTCGCGGTGCAGGTGGAGGACCACCCGCTCGAGTACGCGACCTTCGAGGGGATCATCCCGGCGGGCGAGTACGGCGGCGGGACGGTGATGGTCTGGGATCGCGGCACGTGGACGCCGGAGGTGCCCGACGTGGACGCCGCCCTCCGTGCCGGCGAGCTCAAGCTCGCGCTCCACGGGACCAAGCTCCGCGGCTCGTGGGTCCTCGTACGGACGCGCGGCGGCCCGCCGTCGGGGAAGCCGAACTGGCTCCTGATCAAGCATCGCGACGCGTTCGCCTCGGACGAGGACGTCGCCGTCACGCGCGGGCGGTCGGTGCTCTCCCGTCGCATCATGGCCGAGATCGCGTGGCAGGAGGGCGGCGACGTTGAGAAGGCCGCGTCGGCCGACCCGCCCGACGAGATCCGGCGGCTCCTCCGGAACCCGCGGGCCGCGGCGCGGCGGAAGCGCGGGAAGCCCGCGGTGTGGCGGTCGAGCGGGGCGCTCTCCTGAGCGACCGCGTCCCGTTCCGGGTGCGGCCGATGCTCGCGACGCTGGTCGACGAGCCGTTCCATCGCGCGGGCTGGGTCTACGAGGAGAAGTACGACGGCTACCGCATCCTCGCCTACAAGGAGGGGCGCGTGGTGACGCTCCTCTCGCGGAACGCGAAGGATCGGACCGCGACCTTCCCCGAGGTCGCCCGGGCCGTGGCCGGGCTGCGCGCGAAGACGCTCGCCCTCGACGGCGAGGTGGTCGGCTTCGACCCCGACCTCGTCTCCCGGTTCCAGCTCCTCCAGCAGGGCGACGTCCCGCACGTGTACATGGTGTTCGACTGTCTCTGGATCGACGGCCGTGACCTCCGGGCCGAGCCGCTCCGCGTCCGCCGGGCGGCGGCCGAGCGGGCGATCGGCGACACCCCGCACCTCTTCCCGTCACGCCGGCTCGGCGCGAACGGGCTCAGGGCGTACGACAGCGCCGAGCGGAAGGGCCTCGAGGGCATCGTCGCGAAGGACGCGTCGTCGCCGTACGTCGAGGGTCGGAGCACCTACTGGCTCAAGGTGAAGGTGCACCAGGAGGACGAGTTCGTGATCGGCGGCTACACGCGGCCGGGCGGCACGCGACCGTACTTCGGAGCGCTCCTCCTCGGCGCGTACGAGGGCACGGCGCTGCACTACGTCGGCAAGGTGGGGACGGGGTTCTCGCTCCGGACGCTCGCCGCGCTCCACCGGACGTTCCAGCCGCTGCGCCGGCCGACACCGCCGTTCACCGTCCCGCCACGGGAGAAGAGCACCACGTGGCTCGAGCCACGCCTCGTCGCGCAGGTCGCGTACCACGAGTGGACCGACGACCGGAAGCTGCGTCAGCCCGTCTTCCTCGGCCTGCGCGACGACAAGCGCCCTGAGGAGTGCCTCCTCCCGTGACGGTTCCGGATCAGTGCATCCCGCCGCCCACGCCGGACGTCGCGGAGCCCGCCGGGAGCTGCGTCACTGCCGACACCTGCACGCTCGGGACGAAGCGCCCGTTCCGCCGGGGCTCGAGCGGCACCTCGGCCTGATACGAGAAGCTCGCCGTCTGCCCGGGCGCGAGCTCGCCGGGCACCGTCTCGAAGTACGCGCGGGCCGGGCTCTCCTTGCCCGGCCTCCGCTCGGGGTGCCAGAGCCAGAGATATCTGACCAGCAGCTGCACGTCGCGGATCGGCTGGTCGGAGGTGTTGACGATCGTCCCGGAGATCGTGTTGCCCTCCTTGTGGACGTCGCGCACCTCGACCTTGCTCGCCATCTCCCTGGGGGAGACGATGACCGTGTCGGACTTCACGCCGGCGGTCTCCTCGTCCGCGCGAGTCGGCGCGGCGCAGACGACGAGGCCGAGCGCGACTCCGCCGGCTACGATGGACGCTGCAGACATTCGTGTCATGAGTTTCACCCTCCACTCGGAGAGTGGAGAGATCGGCAGTTGCGGTCCATCCCCGCTTCAGATGAGGCGATAGTCATTCGCGAGCCAGCCCGGGATCACGAGCCGTCCGCGATCGCCCTTCCGTGCCACCTCGCTGCCCGCGATGAGATGCTTCGCGATCCAGTGCTCCTCTCCCTCGATCACGCAGAGAAGAGCGTGGGGCTCCTCGTCGATGACCTCGACGGCTTCGAACGCTACGGTGTCCGGAGCACGATCCTCTGGCATTGGCATGGAACCTCCGGGACTCGGGGGCAGCCTGCGCGCCGAGCGCGTTCGCACCGCCTGACGGGGCACGCCCTCGTGCTCGAGCGACGCCTCAAGCAGCGGCCGCCGCCCGGGTCAAGAAGGGTGCGGCGCGGAATCGCGCGTCGCCGCGAGGCGCTACGAACCCTGCGGGGAAGGAGCCGGCGTGAACCGCGCGAGGTCATGAATGCCGACCGCTCGCTCCAGCCCGGCCACCTCGTCCACCATGCGCTCGAAGCCGAGCGCCCCGAGGAGTGTCCGCTCGCGCTCCTCGAACGTGCGGCCCATCTCCGCGTAGTCGCTCGCTCCGACGAGCCGACGGAAGTCCGGCAGCAGCACGGTGTCCTCGCGCGCCGCGTGCGGCCGGTACATCCGGGCGTACGCACCGAGCGTATCGGCGAGCCGTCGGCGATTGCCGGTGCCCCGCATGTGGGCCTGCGTCGCGAGGCGGAGCACGTCGTCCGTCAGTCGCCGTCCCGCCTCGTGCTGCCCCCGGAGTGTCGCGACGAGCTCGACCCACCGACCGGCCTTCTCGAAGCGCGGGAAGACGTACTTCTCCTCCAGCCTCTCGTGGTAGTCCTCGACGAAGCGTCGGACGAGGTTCGCCGTGCGCGCCAGCACGTCGACCGGGGCGGCGCCGTGCGCGTCGAGCCGGCGGGCGCACTCCTCGTACACGAGGAGCAGGCGGGCGAGGACGCCGTGCTCCCGCATCAGGTCCTCGGTGGGTCCCACGCCGGGCTCGGCGGATGGCTTCGGAGGCGTCGGCGTGGGCGGCTCGGGTCGTGCCGGAGACCTCGCGGCGCAGCCGGCGAGGAGGAGCCCGGCGCCGGCGCCCGCCGCCCGGAGCACGAAGTCGCGGCGCGTTCGGTGCGAGAGGTCGGTGCCCATGCGCGTCCCTATCCCGTCTCGCGCCGACG
>CAZLYE010000525.1:0-5506 GCA_964562865.1 uncultured Binatia bacterium (SeqCode)
CGCCGACTGCTCGACTACCTCAAGGGACGCGACTTCCAGCGTTACAAGAGCGTGATCGAGCGGCTCGGCATCCGAAAGTAGCTCCCCGTCCTTCTTTCCCTCCTTCTCCTCCTCGCAAATCTTCGATGATGGTGCGGCCCGGGGCCGCGGAGGAGCAGAACATGGCACAGTCCGGATTCCAGAAGGTCGAGATCGACTTCCACGGCCGCCCGCTGACGGTCGAGACGGGTCGCATGGCGAAGCAGGCCGGCGGCGCGGCGCTCGTGCGGTTCGCGGAGTCGGTGGTCCTCGTCACCGCGACGGCGCAGCCGAGCGCGCGCGAGGGCATCGACTTCTTTCCCCTCACCTGCGACTACCAGGAGAAGACGTTCGCCGCGGGGAAGATCCCCGGCGGCTTCTTCAAGCGCGAGGGGCGCCCGGCGGAGAAGGAGATCCTGACCTCCCGGCTGATCGATCGCCCCGTCCGCCCGCTCTTCCCGAGCGGCTTCAACTGCGAGACGCAGATCGTCGCGACCGTCCTGTCGCACGACAAGGAGAACGATCCCGACGTCCTCGCGCTCCTCGGCGCGTCGACCGCGCTCGTCCTCTCCGACATCCCCTGGAACGGGCCGATCGCCGCCGTCCGCATCGGACGGATAGGAGGCCGCTTCGTCATCAACCCGACCACCAGCCAGCTCGCCGACAGCGACATGAACGTCATCGTCGCCGGCTCCCGCGACGCGATCGTCATGGTCGAGGGCGGGGCGCGGATGGTGCCGGAATCCATCCTCCTCGAGGCGCTCTTCACGGCGCACGAGAGCCTCCAGCCCCTGATCGCGCTGCAGGACGGGCTCCGGAACCTCGTCGGCAAGCCGAAGCGCACCGTGAAGCCGCCCACCACGGACGCGGAGCTCGAGCGCCGCGTCCGCGAGGCGGCCCTCCCCGCGCTCCACGCGGCGCTCGCGCGATCGGGCAAGCACGAGCGCTACGCCGCGCTCGACGCCGTCCGGGACGAGACGATCGCCGCCCAGGGCAACGGGACGCCCGAGCGCGCGAAGCAGGTGGGCGGCGTCTTCGATCGCCTGAAGAAGGACGTCGTCCGCGAGACGATCGTGCACGAGCGGCGACGGCTCGACGGGCGCGGGCTCGGCGACGTGCGCCCGATCACCTGCGAGGTGGAGATCCTGCCCCGCACGCACGGCTCGGCGCTCTTCACCCGCGGCGAGACGCAGGCGCTGGTCGTCGCAACGCTCGGCACGTCGTCCGACGAGCAGAAGATCGATGCGCTGATCGGCGAGCAGTACAAGAAGTTCATGCTGCACTACAACTTCCCGCCGTTCAGCACCGGTGAGGTGAAGTTCCTCCGCGGCCCGGGCCGGCGCGAGATCGGCCACGGCGCGCTCGCCGAGCGCGCCATCGCCCCGGTCCTCCCCGCCGAGGAGGACTTTCCGTACACGATCCGCATCGTCTCGGAGGTCCTCGAGTCGAACGGGTCGTCGTCGATGGCGACGGTGTGCGGCGGCTCGCTCTCCCTCATGGACGCGGGCGTGCCGATCAAGTCACCCGTCGCCGGCGTCGCGATGGGCCTCATCAAGGAAGGGCAGGACGTCCGCGTCCTGTCGGACATCCTCGGCGACGAGGACCATCTCGGCGACATGGACTTCAAGGTGGCAGGGACCGAGAAGGGCGTCACCGCCGTGCAGATGGACATCAAGATCGGCGGCGTGACGCGCGCGATCATGCAGCAGGCCCTCGAGGAGGCGCGCACCGCGCGGCTCCACATCCTCGGCATCATGAACCAGGCGCTGCCCCGGCCGCGCGGCGAGCTCTCGACCTACGCCCCGCGGATCATCACGCTCCACATCAAGCCGGACCGCATCCGCGACCTCATCGGCCCCGGCGGCAAGGTTATCCGCGGCATCACCGAGGAGACGGGCGTCAAGATCGACGTCGAGGACGACGGCACGGTGTACGTGGCGTCGGCGGACGGCGACTCGATGCAGAAGGCGATCGACAAGATCCGCGCCATCACCGCCGAGGCCGAGGTGGGGAAGATCTACCGCGGGACGGTGCGGAAGATCGTCGACTTCGGTGCCTTCGTCGAGATCTTCCCCGGCACCGACGGCCTCGTGCACATCTCGCAGCTCGCGAACGAGCGCGTGCGGAAGGTCTCGGACGTCCTCAAGGAAGGCGACGTCATCGACGTGAAGGTCCTCGAGGTGGACAAGTCCGGCAAGATCCGGCTGTCGCGCAAGGAGGCGCTCAAGCCGGACACGCAGCAGGGAGCGCAGCCGTAGCCTCCATGGAGGCCACGCGTCTCGCGAACGGCGTCCGCGTCCTCTCCGAGCGCCTGCCGGACCTCACGTCCGTGACGGTCGGCATCTGGGTCGAGAACGGGTCACGCTACGAGCGTGAGGACCAGGCCGGCATCTCGCACTTCCTCGAGCACCTCTTCTTCAAGGGCACCGAGCGGCGGACGGCCGCGCAGATCGCGGAGGCGATCGACGCCGTCGGCGGTGTGCTGAACGCGTTCACGGGCAAGGAGTACACCTGCTACTACGCCAAGGTCCTGCGCGAGCACGTCCCGCTCGCGCTCGACCTGCTGGCCGACATCTTCACCCACTCCCGCTTCGCGAGCGACGAGATCGAGCGCGAGCGGACGGTCATCATCCAGGAGATCTCCGAGGTCGAGGACCGTCCCGACGACTACGTCCACGAGCTCTTCAACCTCGCCTTCTGGCCCGGCCACCCGCTCTCGCGGCCGATCGCGGGGAGCGCGCAGAGCGTCTCGCGGTTCCATCGCGAGGACTTCCTCGGCTTCCTCGACGCGCGTTACCGCCCCGACCGCATCCTCATCGCCGCGGCCGGCGACCTGGCGCACGCGGAGCTGGTCCAGGTGGCCGAGCGGAACTTCGGGGCGCTCGCGGGCAGCGCGCCGACGCCGGACGGCGGTCCGCCCGAGGCGCGCCCCGGCGTGTCGGTCCACCAGAAGGACCTCGAGCAGGTGCACCTCTGTCTCGGGACGCCCGGCATCGCGCAGACCGATCCCGACCGGTACGCGGCGCACCTGCTGAACGTGGCGCTCGGCGGCGGCATGAGCTCGCGACTCTTCCAGGAGATCCGCGAGCGGCGCGGGAAGGCGTACACCGTCTACTCCTTCCTCTCGTCGTACCTCGACGCGGGGTACACCGGCGTCTACGTCGGCACCAGCGCCGAGTGGGTGCGCGAGGTCGTCGAGGTCATCCGGGCCGAGCTCGAGCGCGTCACACGCGACGGCCTGACGCCGGCGGAGCTCGGGCGGGTGAAGACCCAGATGAAGGGCAACATGCTCCTCGGGCTCGAGACCAGCGACAGCCGGATGAGCCGGCTCGCGAAGAACGCGATCTACTTCGGACGCGACGTGACGCTCGACGAGGTGGCGGCCGCCATTGACGGCGTCACCAACGCCGACGTCGTGCGGGTCTGCCGGCGACTCTTCCAGCCGCGCAGCCTCGCGCTCACCGTGCTCGGTGATCTGAAGGGCACGGGGCTGGACGACGAGGTGCTGCGGGGTTGACGGCGCGCGGGGTGCCGGTCGAGGTCGTTCGCCTGCGCACGGGGCGCGATCCGCTCCCGCTGCCCGCGTACATGACGCCGGGCGCGGCGGGCCTGGATCTGCTCGCCGACGTTGAGGACGAGGTCGTGCTGGCGGCCGGCGAGCGGCGGCTCGTGCCAACGGGCATCGGGATCGCGATCCCGCACGGCTTCGAGGGCCAGGTCCGGCCGCGCAGCGGGCTCGCGGCGCGCGAGGGCCTCACCGTGCTGAACGCCCCCGGGACGGTCGACGCCGACTACCGCGGCGAGGTCCAGGTGCTGCTCGTGAACCTGGGCCGGGCGCCGGTCCGCGTGCGGCGCGGCGACCGCATCGCGCAGCTCGTGGTCGCGCCCGTCGCCTCGGTCGTGTGGCAGGAGGTCGCCGAGCTGCCGGCGACGGCCCGCGGCAACGGCGGGTTCGGGAGCACCGGCGCCGGATGATCGCCCGCTACACGCGTCCGGAGATGGGCCGCCTCTGGTCCGAGGAGGCGCGCCTCGCGCGCTGGCTCGAGGTGGAGCTCGCGTTGGTCGACGTCCTGGCGGAGCGCGGCGAGGTGCCGGCCGCCGCGGCGCGGAGGCTCCGCGAGCGCGCCCGCGTCGACGTGGCGCGCATGCAGGCGATCGAGGCGGAGGTGAAGCACGACGTCATCGCCTTCGTCTCCGCGGTGGCGGAGACGGTCGGCGACGAGGGCCGCTTCCTCCACCTCGGCCTCACGTCCTCGGACGTCGTCGACACGGCCTTCGCGCTCCAGCTCCGCGACGCGACCGATCTGCTCCTCGCCGGCCTCGACCGGCTGCGGGCCGCGGTTCGGGCGCAGGCGCTCCGCCACCGCCAGACGCTCATGATCGGCCGGACGCACGGCATCCACGCCGAGGCGATCACCTTCGGTCTCAAGTGCGCGAGCTGGTACGCGGAGCTCACCCGGGACCGCCGCCGCCTCGTCGCGGCGCGCGGCGAGATCGCCTTCGGGAAGCTCTCCGGCGCGGTCGGGACGTTCGCCAACAACGATCCGGCGGTCGAGGCGGCGGTGTGCGCGCGCCTCGGGCTCGCGCCGGAGCCGGTCGCCACCCAGGTCGTCCCGCGCGACCGTCACGCGGTGCTGTTCACGCAGCTCGCGGTCCTGGCCGGCACGTGCGAGCGGATCGCCGTCGAGATCCGCCACCTGCAGCGCACCGAGGTGGGCGAGGTCGCGGAGCCGTTCTCCGCGGGGCAGAAGGGCTCGTCCGCGATGCCGCACAAGCGGAACCCGATCCTCGCCGAGAACGTGACCGGGCTCGCGCGTCTGATGCGCGGCTACGCGCTCGCCGCCATGGAGGACATGGCGCTCTGGCACGAGCGCGACATCAGCCACTCGTCGGTCGAGCGGGTGATCGGTCCCGACGCGACCATCGTGATGGACTTCGTGCTCTCCCGGCTCGCGGCGGTGGTCGAGGGACTCGAGGTCCGGCCGGACGTCATGCGCGCGAACCTCGAGCGCCTCGGCGGCGCGATCTTCTCCGAGCAGGTGCTCCTCGCGCTCGTCCGGCGGGGCGTCGCGCGCGACGAGGCCTACCGTTGGGTGCAGCGCCACGCGCTCGCAGGGGGCGACTTCCGCGCCCGCCTCGGTGCCGATTCCGACGTCGCCCGGCACCTCGCGCCGGGGGACCTCGACCGCCTCTTTGACATCACCCACCACCTCCGGCATATCGACCATCTGTTCACGCGCGCCTTGGACGACGATCTCCGGGAGGCATGATGGATCAGCGTGAGCTCCTCTACGAGGGGAAGGCGAAGCAGGTCTACCGCACGTCGGATCCCGACCTCCTCATCCAGCACTTCAAGGACGACGCCACCGCCTTCAACGCGAAGAAGCGGGGCACGATCGTGGAAAAGGGCGTCTTGAACAACCGGATGTCCGAGGTGCTCTTCCGCTTCCTCGAGGAGCAGGGCGTGGCGACGCACTTCGTCCGCCGG
>CAZLYE010000526.1:0-3443 GCA_964562865.1 uncultured Binatia bacterium (SeqCode)
GCGCAGACGCAGTCGGACGACACCTGCGCCCGGGCGAGAGCCACGGCACCGGGATCGCCGCAGGCCGCGCCCGCGTTCCGGATCGCTGCGACGGAGAACAGGACGACGACGAACGCGAGCCGACGTCGCATCGGCTTCCCCCCTTCGCGTGTCGCCGACGGCTACTACGCGGGAGACTCCGCCGACAAGAGGAAAAATCTCGGTGGCCTCGTGAGCCGCGCCGGGCCCGCTGCCGTCCCGCGGCAGCGGCAGTCCCGGCGCGGCGGAGTGGCCTAGCGCCCGACGTCGGCGGCGGGGACGACTGCCGCCAGCGGCACGAAGCCGTCGCCCGTGATCGCCCTCTGCTCGACCAGCTGGTCGCGCAGCCGGCGGGCGCCCTCCTGCGCCTGGAGCGTGACAGTGTCCACGAGCCAGGCAGGCCAGCGGGGGTCGGCCGTAGCGAGCTCGATGGTGGTGGATACCGTGGTCGTCGCGGCGTCCGGACCGTCCGCGACGAGCAGGACCTGGATCACCATGGGCCGGCCCCCAGTCTGCACGGCGGCTGGTCAGAGCAAGCCGGATGCCACGCGGCCCGCCGTGGAGCGCCGTTCCGCGCGCGTCGCTGCTCCCTACGGCCCTTGCAAACCGGCCCGTCCGTGCGGCGACGCCGCTCGCCTTCGTGGTCCGGACTGCTAAGATGCGGCCCGCAGCACGCGGGGTTGGGGGGAGGACGATGGGTCAGGCCGCCGCATTGCCACTCGAAACAGATCTCCGGGAAGCCGCCGAGGAGCGCTACCTCAGCTACGCGTTGAGCGTCATCACCTCGCGCGCGCTGCCCGACGCGCGCGACGGCTTGAAGCCCGTCCAGCGGCGCATCCTCTATGCGATGTACCAGAACCTCCGGCTGACGGCGGGGGCGCGGCCACGGAAGTCGGCCGCCGTGGTCGGTGAGGTGCTCGGGAAGTACCATCCCCACGGCGACCAGGCGGCGTACGAGGCGATGGTGCGGATGGCCCAGCCTTTCGCCCTCCGCTACCCGCTCGTGCACGGGGAGGGGAACTTCGGATCGCTCGACGGCGACGGCGCCGCGGCGATGCGGTACACCGAGGCGCGTCTCACGCCGCTCGCCGAGGAGATGCTCGCCGACCTCGGCGCGGAGACCGTGTCGCTCCGTCCCAACTACGACGCGACGCTCGACGAGCCGATCGTCCTGCCGAGCGCCGTCCCCCAGCTCCTCATGAACGGATCGACCGGCATCGCCGTCGGGATGGCGACCAACATCCCGCCGCACAACCAGCGCGAGGTGGTCGCCGCCTTGACGGCGATGATCGACGAGCCGGACCTCGACGTGAAGGGCCTCCTCAAGCACGTGAAGGGCCCCGACTTCCCGACCGGCGGCGAGATCCTGAACTCTCGGAAGGAGCTCCGCGAGATCTACGAGAGCGGGCAGGGCGCCATCCGGCTGCGCGGCGAGTACGGCGTCGAATCGCTGCCCCGCGGGAAGCGCCAGATCGTGGTCACGTCGATCCCGTACACGGTGAACAAGGCGGAGCTGGTCGAGCAGATCGCGCAGGAGATCCTGACGCGCCGGCTGCCCCACGTGACCGACGTCCGCGACGAGTCGACCGCCGACGTCCGCCTCGTCCTCGAGCTCAAGGCCGAGGCGTCGCCCGAGGCGGCGATGGCGTACCTCTACAAGCACACGGGCCTGCAGACCAACTTCAACGTGAACCTCACCTGCCTCCTCCCGACGGCCAACCCGGCCGTGGGGCAGCCCGCGCGTGTGACGCTCCGCGACCTCTGCCGCCAGTTCCTCGACTTCCGGCTCCAGGTCGTGACGCGGCGGCTCCAGCACGAGAAGCGCCAGCTCGAGGCGCGCCTCCACATCCTAGACGCCCTCGCGAAGATCCACGACGACCTCGACCGCGCGATCCGCATCATCCGGAAGGCCGAGTCGCTCGCCGACGCGGCGAAGCAGCTCATGGCCGCGTTCAAGCTCGATCAGGTGCAGGCGGACGCGATCCTCGAGATCCGGCTATACCAGCTCGCCCGCCTCGAGATCGAGAAGATCCGCGCGGAGCGCGCCGAGAAGAAGAAGCGCCTCGACGAGATCGAGACACTGCTCGCCCGCCCGCGCCAGCGCTGGAAGATGATCCGCGAGGAGCTCGCCGCGCTCGACGAGAAGTACGGCGACAAGCGGCGGACGCAGCTCTCGGCGGGCGAGGAGCTCGCGTACGACCCCGAGGCCTACATCGTCCACGAGGACGCGACGGTCGTCCTCTCGCGCGACGGGTGGCTGAAGCGCGTGCGCGAGGTGAAGGACCCCGCGTCGACGCGGCTCCGCGAGGGCGACGCGCTCGCGGCGGTCCTCCCCGGCACCACGCGCGACCGGCTGGTCCTCTTCTCCAGCCGCGGCACGGTGTACGTGCTCCGGGTCGCCGACGTCCCGGCGACCACCGGCTATGGTGAGCCGGTTCAGTCGCTCCTCAAGTTCGGCGACGGCGAGCGGGTCGCGGCGGCGCGGCTTCTCCGCGAGGGCGGCGGCGAGCCCCAGCCGGTGCTCCCCGGGCTCCAGTCGACCGCCGTGCTCGTCGCAACGGCCAAGGGCTACGGCTTCCGCGCCGAGCCGGATCTCTCGGAGACGACGCGCGCCGGGCGCCGCATCGCGCGCGTCGGGGAGGGCGACGAGATCGTGTCGGTCGAGCCGGTGCGCGGGAAGTGGGTCGTGGTCGCCAGCCGCCGCGGGAAGATGCTCCACTTCGACCTGGACGAGGTGGCGGAGCTCTCGGGGCCGGGGCGTGGCGTCATCCTGATGCGCCCGAGCAAGGAGGCCGACGACCGCATCGTCGGCGCGCTGGCCCTCGCGAAGGACGCGAGCTTCCTCGCGGTCACGCCCGAGGGGACGGAGCGGGAGATCGACCTCACGGACGTTCCCGCCGGCCGGCGCGCGCAGAAGGGCCAGAAGGTCGTGAAGCGCGGCGGGGTCGCGGCGCTGAAGGTGGAGTGATGGCGGCGAGCTACACCGCGAAGGACATCCTGGTCCTCGAGGGCCTCGAGCCGGTCCGGCGCCGGCCGGGCATGTACATCGGCGGCGTCGACGCGGCCGGGCTCCATCACCTCCTCTGGGAGCTCGTCGACAACTCGGTCGACGAGGCGATGAACGGCCACGCCGACCGCATCACGGTGACGCTGCACAAGGACGGAGAGTCCGTGACGGTCGCGGACAACGGGCGGGGCATCCCGGTCGATCGCCACGCGCAGTACAAGAAGCCGGCGCTCGAGCTCATCCTGACGACGCTGCACGCGGGCGGGAAGTTCGAGGCGAAGAACTACTACCACTCCGGCGGTCTCCACGGCGTCGGCGCGTCGGTCGTGACAGCGCTCTCCGAGACGTTGACCGCCCGGGTTCGCCGTGACGGTGGCGAGTGGGAGCAGCGCTTCGCGCGCGGCAAGGCGGTCGGTCC
>CAZLYE010000527.1:0-4262 GCA_964562865.1 uncultured Binatia bacterium (SeqCode)
GATGCGGCCCGGATACGCCCGCAGTGCGAGCGTCGTGATCACGCCGATCACGAGCTGCGGCAGGAGTGCGAGCAGACACACCGCCGACATCGTGAGAGCGAACCGCGTCGACGCGATGGGAACCAGATAGTCGAGCCGCGCGAGCAGCAGCGGCATCACGGCGAGCGACGCCGCCAGGATCGCCGTCCAGCGCGCGAGCGTCGCCTCGGCGGATCTGCCGTCGAACCAGCGGGGGAAGAGGTAGACGAGGAGGCCGCCTGCACCGATGCCGAGGAGCGCCACGGAGATGGCGAGGAAGCTGAAGTGGTAGAAGAGGACTGCAGAGAAGAAGCGCGTCAGCAACACCTGCACGCCGAGGCCTGTCGCACCTACCAGTGCCACCCCGACGGCGACGCGCGATGAAACCGCGGGCGCACTCGGCATCTGGGTGGTTCTCTACGAGGGTCCCCGGCGAGTCAAGCAAATCTCCGCCCGATGCGCGGCGACGGAACCGCGTGCGGATGGCCGTCCATGAAGCGGGGGCACACCGCTCCATCGCTGGCTCGTTGACGGCGGGGCCGGGATCCGCCTACCGTCGCGTCAATGGTTCGCTTCGGACCAGGCCGGTCCGCCGCCGCCCTGAGTAGCCAGACACTTCCACAGGAGCCGTGGTTCATTCCGCTGTCAATGCAACCGCATAGCCCATGAACCGCGACCTCTTCCCCTACGCAGGTTCTGGGACGGAGCTTTGATGGGACGAAATATCCTCTTCATAACGACCGACCAGCAGCGCTGGGACTCGCTCGGCTGCAACGGCGGGACGATCGCGCGCACGCCCGTCGCGGACCGTCTCGCGGCCGCGGGGATCAACTACCGTCGCGCGCACAACCAGAATGTGGTCTGCATGCCGGCGCGCTCGACGATGATCTCCGGGCAGTACGTCCGCACGCACGGCGTCTTCGCGAACGGCGTCCCGCTGCCGCCCGACGCGCCGAGCGTCGCCGCCTGGCTCCACGAGAAGGCGGGCTACAAGACGGCGCTCCTCGGGAAGGCGCACTTCGAGCCCGCGCTCGACCCGACGTTCCGCTGGTTCGAGAACCGCATGGCGCGCGACGGCTCGACCGGCCCGTACCGCGGCTTCGAGCACATGGAGCTCGCGATGCACGGCTACGTCTTCGGTCGCTACCACTACGACCGCTGGCTCGAGACGCACTTCCCCGGCGAGGAGAAGGGCTACTATCGTCTCTTCACGCGCGCCGGGATGAACGACAAGGGCGGCGGCGACACGGGCGCGCCGCAGGTCGCCCACAACCCGATCCCGAAGGAACACTACCACACGGACTGGGTGGCCGAGCGGACGATCGCGTGGCTCGACTCGCTCTCGCCCGACGACGACTGGTTCGTCTGGATGAGCTTCCCCGACCCGCATCATCCCTGGGACCCGCCGGCGGAGGCCGTCCGCCGCATCCCGTGGCGCGAGCTCGACCTGCCGCCCGGCCATCCGGGATCGCACGACCGGATCGTCGAGATCCTCCGGCGGAAGCCGCACCACTGGCTCGACTGGTACGAGGGCCGCTTCGACAACGTCGAGGGCGGACCGCAGAACTTCGTGCCGTCCCGGATGACGCACGACCAGGTCCGCGAGATCAACGCGCTCGTCCACGTCGAGAACGAGCTGATCGACGAGGCGTGCGGCCGAGTGCTCGCGCGCATCGCGGAGCGCGGCTGGGAGGCCGACACCGACGTGTTCTTCACCACCGACCACGGCGAGCTGCAGGGCGACCTCGGCCTGATGTTCAAGGGTCCGTACCACACGGACTCGCTCATGCGCCTGCCGTTCATCTGGCGCCCGGCGCCGTCCGCCGCCGTGACTCCGGCGGTGATCGACGAGCCGGTCGGTCAGCTCGACCTGGCCCCGACCTTCTGCCGCATCGCCGGCGTCCCGATCCCCGAGTGGATGCAGGGCACGCCGCTCCCGACCGCGCCCGGCTCCGGCCGCGAGCGCGTCCTCACGGAGTGGGACAGCCAGTTCGGCCACGTCGACATGCACCTCCGCTCGATCTACCGCGACGGCTGGGTGTGCACCGCGTACGAACGGGGAGCGATGTACGCGGGCACCGAGGGCGAGCTCTACGACCTCCGCGAGGACCCGCGACAGTGGCGGAATCTCTGGGACGACCCGGGCTACCGCTCGCGACGCTCCGACCTCGTCGCCGACCTCTACGACCATCTCCCGAGGGAGCGCAGCCCGAAGCTCACCGTCGAGGCGCCGGCGTAGAGCCGATCGGCGTCCGCCGATCGCGTTCGATCGAGGGGCGTTCCGCTCAGAACAGGAAGAACGGCGCGACCACCGCCCCGACCGCCACCGCGACGCTCGCGATCGAGAGGCTCAGCTTCCCGAGCTTGTCGCCGAAGCCTTCCTTCTCGGGTGCCACGGGCTTCGGCGCATCCTCAGGCAGTCCGGTCATCTGCGAGCGCGTGAGCGCCTCGCGCTCCTCCGGCTCGAGCATGTCGAGGATCGAGTTGTCGTCCTTCATATCGCCCAGATCGTCCGCCGAGAAGGCCGGCGCGTCGGCGTCGTCGGCCGCGCGCACGGAGCGTTCGCCGAGGAGGCCACTACCCGCGAGGAGCGCGGCGATCAGGACCGCCGCCACCCATCCCCCCACCCGTCGCACCGCCATGGGACGAGTCTACTCGCGCTCCGCGCGCGTTGCCACCCCGCTTGACACGGCTCTGCGAGTCGCGTCGAAGCAGGAGCCGGAAGGAGGGCCTCACCCATGCCGAAGCTCTGGGGCGCGAGCGCGTCCCCGTTCGTCCGGAAGGTCCGCGTCCTGCTCGCGGAGAAGAAGATCCCGCACGAGCGCGAGGATCTCATCCCGATCAACGTGAGCCCCGAGTACCGCAAGATCAGCCCACTCGGGAAGATCCCGGCGTGGCAGGACGGCGACCGGACGATCGCCGACTCGTCCGTCATCTGCGCCTACCTCGAGCGGACGCATCCCGAGCCGCGTCTCTACCCCGCCGATCCGTACGAGTACGCACGCGCGCTCTGGTTCGAGGAGTACGGCGACACGGCGCTCGTCGGCGTCATCGGGCCCAAGATCTTCTTCCAGAAGTTCATCGCCCCGCGGTTCTTCAACCAGCCGACCGACGAGGCCGTGGTCCGGAAGGCGATCGACGAGGAGCTGCCCCCGCTCTTCGACTACCTCGAGAGCCAGCTCGGCGGCGGCGACGCGATCGTCGGCGGCCGGTTCTCGATCGCCGACATCGGCCTCGGGACGCCGTTCGTGAACCTCCGGCACGCCGGGGTCGGCGTGGACGCCACGCGCTGGCCGAAGCTCGCCCGCTACGTCGCCGGCCTCCACGAGCGGCCGTCGTTCAAGACCCTGATCGAGGAGGAACGCGCCACCTTCGGGCTCTGACCCGATGGGCCACCCCGTCCTCTGGCACTTCCGCTTCTCGCACTTCAACGAGAAGGTGCGCTGGGCGCTCGACTGGAAGGGCGTGCCGCACGTCCGTCGCGCCCTCCTCCCGGGCCTGCACGTCCCACCCGTCCTCTGGATGACCAGGCAGCGGCAGGTCCCCGTGCTGGTCGTCGACGGGAAGCCCACCCACGACTCGACCAGCATCATCGCGCTCGCCGAGCGGCTGTGGCCCGAGCGGGCGCTCTATCCGCCGGACGGCGCGCTCCGGCGCCGGGCCCTCGAGCTCGAGGAGCACTTCGACCAGGAGCTCGGGCCGCACCTCCGGCGCGCGATGTTCTACGACGTCCTTCCGCACACGCAGGCGGCGGTCGCGATCATGACGGTCGGGTGCGGCGCCCCGGCACGCGCGCTCTACCGCGCGCTCTTTCCCGCCGTCCGCCGCGTCATGCGCGCCGACATGCGCATCGACGACGCCGGGGCGCGGCTCGGGCGCGCGAAGATCCTGGCGGCGCTCGACCGCATCGAGGCGGAGCTGCAGCCGTCGGGCTATCTGGTCGGCGAGTCCTTCAGCGTCGCGGACCTGACCGCGGCCGCGCTCCTCTCACCGCTCGTCTTGCCGCGCGAGTTTCCCTACCAGCCGCCCGTCCCCCTGCCCAACCCCGCGCGGAGCTTCCGCGAGGCGCTCGCGTCGCGAGCGGCGTTCCGCTGGGCCGAGGAGATGTACCGTCGTCACCGCGGGACGTCGGCCGAGGTCCGCGCGTAGCGTCGTTCCAACTCGATTTCCCACATGCGCGGGGGTGGGCGCGGGGGGCCCCGGGGGGGGGGGGGCCGGCCCCCCGCGCGGGGGGGGCGCGGGGG
>CAZLYE010000528.1:0-3495 GCA_964562865.1 uncultured Binatia bacterium (SeqCode)
GCGGCCTCGATGTCGTACATCGCAGCCGAGAACACGAAGACAGGACGCGCGACCGTGATCTCGGACGCACCCAACGGCCGCTCGCTGCACGAGCGGCGCGTGACCCTCGATCCCGAACTCTTCGCTCTCGACCGGCTGAGCACCGGGAAGTAGGGAATGACGGCGTCGCGCGCCGCCCGGCCGGACGGTTTCCGCGCCGTAACGAACTCCATGAGGTCGCGCGTCAGACCCATGCCCAGCCTGTCAACGATCCGCGCATCGTCCGAGGCGTCCGGCTGCCGTTCGGTCGAACTCACCTGCCCGCGCGTTGCAGCGCCGGGGTCTCACGGCTCGCGAAGAAGCCGGCTCGCCCGTTCCCAGGTTTGATACGTTCAGGCCGTCCGGGCCGGGCGCCGGAGCGCCCCCCTCACGCCGCGTGCGCTGCCCTCGCTCTGGTTCGCAGCAGCAAATTGCCGCGGGGATTGGCGAGGCTCATCTGGATGAGCCATCGATCCTTGACCCGCTTCCCCACTGCCATGATCCGACGACCCGGGGCGCGGGGATGGTCGGGTTGGCCCTTCTCCTCCACGTCCTTTCTTGCCTCACCTTGCATCGCTGTGCCCTCCTTGCGCTCGCTAGGAGGGAGAGCAAGGCCTGTGCCGCCCGTGTAGGGGGAATCCGGTCGTCACCCGCGACGTGCGGGCCACTTACGATCGCGGAGCGGACTACTTCGCGGGCACTCCCCGTTCGCTTCGCCCCGCGCTCCACGCGCAGGGAATGGGGCTCGGGGCGGGCTCCCACTCGCGGTCAGGCGGAGTGGCGCGGAGCGCGGGCTTCGTGTTAGCGGGGCGCCATGGAGACGGTGCGCTTCGACGTCGCCGGTCGCGTCGCGACCATCACGCTCGACCGGCCCGACCGGCTGAACGCCATGAACCAGCAGATGCGCGACGAGCTCCGCGCGTGCTGGCAGCGCGTGAAGGACGACCCGGACGTCTGGGTGGCGATCATCACCGGGGCGGGCCGCGCGTTCTCGAGCGGCGCCGACGTGGAATCGCTCGCGAGGGGCGGGTTCCCGAAGCCCGACCGCTGGCGGGAGCTCGCGATGCACGAGGGCATCGCGCTCCTGCCGACGCCGCGCCGGATGCGTGTCCACAAGCCCGTCATCGCTGCGGTGAACGGCGTCGTCGCGGGCGTGACGCTCGACCTCGTGACCGAGGCCGACATCCCGATCGCGTCGGAGAAGGCGTATTTCGTCGATCCGCACGTCTCGATCGGCTACGTCTCCTCGCACGAGATGGTGAACATGGCGCGACGGGTTCCCGTCGCCGTCTGCCTCCGCATGGCGCTCCTCGGGAGCCGCGAGCGGATGAGCGCCGAGCGCGCCCTGCAGGTCGGACTCGTGACCGAGGTCGTCCCGCACGAGAAGCTGATGGACCGCGCGCGCGAGCTGGCGGCGATGATCTGCTCGAACGCGCCGCTCGCGGTGTGGGGGACGAAGATGGCGATCGTCCAGGGCCTCGGGCTCCCGATCGCGCAGGCCGAGGAGATCGCCGCCGGGTACCTCGAGGTGGTCGAGCAGAGCGAGGACCACGCCGAGGGCCCGCGCGCGTTCGTCGAGAAGCGCGAGCCGCGCTGGAAGGGGCGCTGAGTCACCCCGCCCGCGGGGGGACTCTCCGGACGATCGGCGCCGCGGCGGGCCGGCGCCGGTGCGCACGCTCGAACCCGGCGACGAAGTCGGCCGCCATCGCGACGCGCCGGGTCCATTCGGCGGGCGTCTCCTGGCGGCGCCGCCATGCGGGGAGCCCCACGCGACGGACCGCGCGCCGGTGGCGGTCCGGCGTCTCCCAGTCGAGCCCGCGACATTCGATATACGCCACCTCGGGTGCGAGCCCGAGGACGAGCGCCGCCCACTCGCCGTAGATGGCGGAGTCGCGCGCCCGGGAGCGCGCGAGGAGCTCCGTCGCGCGCTGGTGCGCGAGCACGACCGACGGAACCAGCACGTCGATCGGACGCATGAGCCCGAGCCGGGTCGCGATCAGCCGGTTCACGAGCACCTCCGTCGCGTACAGGGGGAGGTGGTGCGTGCGATGCGCCTTCGCGGTCCGCCCGAGGACGAGCACCGGGTGGCGCGGGGCGAGGCGCAGGACGGCACGGAGCTCGCGCGGCGCCCGCACGAGCCAGTGGAGCGCGCGGTCGAGGTCGAGGTAGTGCACGTGCGCGGCCCCGGTCGCGAGCGCCCGACGCACCGACAGCCGATAGAGCGGCCCGCGGAGGTTCGGCGCCGGCGTTCCGGCGTACATCCCCGCCGCGCGGAGCACGGCGACGAGGCGCGCCGAGGTGGGTGGGCTCGTCGCGACGGCGACGCCACGATACAGCGCCGCGAGCCGCGGGACGGCGCGCTCGAGCATCTCGGCGAGCGCACCGGGCGGATCGTGGAGGGTGGCGGCGAGGGCGACGTCGGGGGTGCGGCGCATGATCGGCGCCGCACCCCTAGCACGACGGGCCCGCGACTACGGAATGCGGAGGCAGCGGATGGTCGCTTCGAGGTTCGGCGGCGTCGCCCCCTGGCCCACCACCAGCATGCAGCGGTCCGGCAACGGGTTCCCCTGGTCGTCGGCGCGGAGCACGATGCCCATCCACGTGATCGGAAAGGCGGTCGAGCCGTCGTACGCACCGCCCGAGCAGTTGAGCGCGATGTCGTTGCTGTCGTCGCAGTCGACGACGACGAGCTGCTCCGTCCCGCTCGTCTCGAGTGCGCGGCTGGCGTGCGTGTAGAGCTGGTCCCGCGTGAAGCCGCCCGTCAGGAGGTTCACCTTCGCCTCGAGCGTGTCGAGCCGGTTCGAGAGGCGGGCCGAGTCGGTCGCCTCCATCTGATCCGGGGTGAGCCCCTGCACCGTGTCGGCGTCGAGCCCGGAGCCCGCGCCGTCGACCCGCTCGATGCGCTTGAGCAGACGGAGGTCGGCGCTCCGTCCGGCCAGAGCGATCCCCGAGATCACGACGGCGGCGACCAGGGCAACGATGAGCGACGTGCGCATGCGGCGATGAAGCGTCCGGGCTGCGCGCCCGGCAATCACCCGTTCGCGTGACGCGGGGCGCTCAGGCGGGACGGCCGACGATTCCCTCGGCGAGGAGTCGCGCGATGCGATCGGGAGAGTAGCCGAGCTCGGCCAGCACGTCCGCACCGTCGGCTCCGAGGAGGGGCGCGGACCGATGGAGGACCGACGGCGTCGCCTCGAAGCGGATGAACGGACCGGGCATGAGGAGCGCGCCGAGCGCGGGATGCATCTGCTCGACCATCGCGCCGCTCTCGCGGAACGACGGCTCGGTGAACAGCTCCTGGAACCCACGGCACGGCACCGCGGGCACGCCCGCGCTCGCGAGACGCTCGAGGGCGTCGGCGCGCGAGTGATCCGCGAGCAGGCGCGCGATCGCGACGGCGGCCGGCCCGTCGGCACGGTCGCCGAGACTGACGTCCGCGCCGGCGAGACGGCCGAGAGCGGCGGCCTCCTCGGCGCG
>CAZLYE010000529.1:0-2543 GCA_964562865.1 uncultured Binatia bacterium (SeqCode)
GGTGAACGACGAGGTCACGCTCCCGAAGTTCCGCCCGCGCCGGTAGGCCGCCGGCGACGCTTTGCGCCGCCCGGGCGGCGTGCTAGGTCGCGCCGGGATGTCGGGCGCGAGCGCGGAGGGGACCCGACGTCCGATGCTTCCGCTGCCCGTGGTGGCGCTCGTGGTGGCGCTCCTCGTGGCGCTCCTCGCGATCCGGTCCGGAGACCCGTGGCGATGGATGCACGACGACAACGGCCGTCGCTATTCCTCGTACGCCCGAACGCATCGCACGCTCGGCCTCGGCGTCACCCGCGGACGCGACTTCTTCTACGATCCGCGCACCGGGCGACTCGTCCCGTACGGGCACCATCCGCCCGCGCTCGGGCTGCTGCTCGCGGGCTGGTTCGCGGCGACCGGGCACGACGGGCCGCAGGCCGCGCGCGCGCTCGCAGCCTCGTTTCATCTGGTGAGCGCCGTGCTCGTGCTCGGCCTCGCGCGGGCGTACTGGGCACCCGCGCCCGCGCTCGTCGCCGCGCTCGCCTTCGCGGTCGTCCCGATGAGCGCCTTCTTCGGCAAGATGGTCAACTTCGAGCCGCTCGTGCTGCCCTTCTTCATCGGGACGATCGTCACCTGGTGGCGCTGGACGGAGGCGAAGCGCGGCGGCCGGCCCGGGTTCACCGGCGCGCTGGTCGTGCTCGGGACGCTCATCGACTGGCCGATCCTCCTCGTGCTGCCGGTGCTGCTGGCCGACGGCGTGCGACGCTGGCGGCGGGGCGAGGGAACGGCGGCCGTCCTGGCGGCACTCGGGGTGACGGGGGTCGCGCTCGCCGTCGCCGCCGCGGTCGCGGTGTGGACGAGCGGCGCGGTGGGGCTCGGCGAGCTCGGCGCCGCGGCGAGCTTCCGCTTCCACCTGCACGGCCGGTACCCCTGGTGGGAGCTCGCGGGGAAGCTCTTCGACTACAACCGGCGCTACTTCACGGAGCCGGTGCTCGCCGCCGCGGCCGTCACCGCCGGCATCCTCGTCCGTGACGCCTGGCGGGGTCGGCCCTCCGTCCCGCGGACGCGGCTGCTCGCGCTCCTCGGCGTCGCGGGCCTGTTGCCGGTCGTGCTCTTCCCGACGAGCGCGCGGTACCACGCCTACTGGCAGTTCTACCTGCTGCCCTACGAGACGCTCGCGGTCGCCGACGTCCTGGAGCGCGTCGGGGCGCGGCTCCGTCCGGCGCCGCGACGGCTCGGCTATGCGGTGGTGGTCCTCTGGCTCGTCGGCGCGTCGGCGGTGACGCTCCGGACGCGCTACACGCGGCCGAGCGGATACGTGGAGCGGAAGGTCCGGGAGCTCTCGCCGTACCTCTGAGCCCGGTCGGCTCAGGTCCCAGTACGGCGTCCGCCCCCCGCTGAACGAGCCCGTCTTCCAGTCGTACCAGCCCGGCGCATTGATGCCGCGTCCCGCCGGCTTGTCGTAGCCGAGGGCGGTCTGACCCCACTGCAACACGCACGTCGGCCCGGGCTCCCCGATGGCGGTCGGCGCGACGCCCGGGTCCTCGCAGTTGCTGGTCGTGCAGAAGCCGCCGTAGAGGAGCTTGAACTGCTCGAGGATCCCCGAGGGCCGCGTCGCGCGACAGGAGTTGGTCGGATCGGCCGGGGGACAAACGAGGTGGTCGGCCGTGCCCGGCATGGCGATCGGGATCTGCTCGGTCGAGACGTTCGGACAATCGAGGTCCGGCTCCGACATGCGTCCTGGCCCGAGGAGCTGGTGGCGAGGTGAAGGCAAGTCGCGCCTGTGTAGAACCTGACCGCCCGGCAGGCGTTCGACCTGGTGGGGCTCCAGCAGCCGACGATGTAGCCCTGCACGTTGACCTTCACCGAGGAGATCGCCGTGCTCCGCGAGCACGCCCACGTCTGTGTCCGCCGAGCTCGTGACCCATGAGCGTGAGCACGCTCATTGTAAGGAGACGCGGGAAACGCGGGACGGCGTCGTCGCGCATCGCGAGCGCGCAGCGGCCACGTCGAGCAACCGGTCGTTTCGCTACGTTACGGGTGAAACGTCGGAAGAGTTGAAAGCGCGCGCTCGTTGCTGGCCCCCGGCCCGCTAAGGACGATCGCGTGGCGGCCGTCTACGTGCCCCGATCGCCGACGACGGGAGTCTTCTACGGCGTCGTGCGCGCACACCTCACCGAGCTCCTCGCCGCCGTGGACGCGGAGACGGAGGGCAGTGGGCTCCCCGGCTTCGTCGTCAAGGAGTTCCGGAAGTTCCTGCGCTGCGGAGTGTTGTCCCATGGCTTCGCGCGCGTGCGATGCGGGGACTGCGCGTTCGAGCGGCTGGTTCCGTTCTCGTGCAAGGGGCGTGCGATCTGCCAGAGTTGCGGCGGACGGCGAATGACTGAGCGGGCGGCGCACCTCGTGGACCACGTGCTGCCGGCGGACGTGCCCGTCCGACAGTGGGTGCTGTCGGTCCCGCACCGGCTCCGTTACCGACTGGCCTACGACCACCGGCTCTGCCGCACCGTGCTGCACGTCTTCGTGCGCGCGCTCCGCAGCGCGTATCGCCGCCAGGCGCGGTGCCA
>CAZLYE010000530.1:0-5388 GCA_964562865.1 uncultured Binatia bacterium (SeqCode)
CGCAGGCGTCCCCGACGCCGTCACCGTCCGTGTCCTTCTGGTCCGGGTTCGGGACTGTGGGGCAGTTGTCGACCCGATCGCACACGCCGTCGCCGTCGGAATCACCGCCGGGCCCGGAGCAGTTGTCGCACGCGTCGCCGATGCCGTCGCCGTCGGAGTCCGCCTGGTCGGGGTTGAAGACGAAGGGGCAGTTGTCGGCGAGGTCGCAGATGCCGTCGCCGTCGGTGTCGTTCGCTCCCGGCCCGACGCAGTTGTCGCACGCGTCGCCGATGCCGTCGCCGTCGGAGTCCTTCTGGTCCGGGTTGAAGACGAAGGGGCAGTTGTCCAACGCGTCGCACACGCCGTCGCCGTCCGAGTCCGCGCCGTCGGGGCACGGGTCGCAGACGTCACCGACGCCGTCGCCGTCGCGGTCGGACTGGTCGGGGTTGGCGACCGCGGGGCAGTTGTCGCAGACGTCGCCCACGCCGTCCCCGTCGCTGTCGGCCTGGTCCGGGTTCGCGGCGTTCGGGCAGTTGTCGCACCCGGTGCCGATGCCGCCCGTGATCCCGTCGCCGTCCGCGTCGGCTCCGCCGACCGAGGCGACGTCCATGCTGAACCCGTTGCCGTCGCACGTGGTGCGCGTGGCACAGCTCGGGGCGGGGTTGGTCGAGGTCCCGTCGAAGAGGCAGAGCTTCGCGGGCTGGCCGCTCGTCGTGAGCGTGACTCCGACGAAGCCCAGGGCGAGGTCCTGCCCCGCACTGCTCACGTCGACGCGGAAGGTGTTGCAGATGTTCGGGTCGAAGAGCGCGAGGCTGTTGGCGTCGGAGAACGTGGCGAGCAACGGGTCGCTCGTGCACTCGCAGCCGTTGGACGACGGAAGGGTCCCGAGGAGGACGTCGTTCAGGTAGAAGCTGAACGTGTGAGAGCCGGCACCGCCGGCCGCGCAGTCGGCATGGTTGACGGCAAAGGTGATGCCGGTCGGCGTGATGGACGCGTCGGCGACGCGCGGAGCGCCGGCCATCAGCGCCGCGACGATCCCGAGGGCACAGCGGAGTCCGCGGAGACCGTACATGCCTTTCCTCCTCGTGGGTGACGCTCATCAAGAACCGAGCCACTGCCCGACGGTCGCTGGCAGCGTACGTCCGGGTGCAGCCGGCGGCAGTTTTTCGACTCGCCGACGCACGCGATGACGGCGCGCTGATCGTGAGGGCACGGCGATCGCGCGCGCAGCCGCCGTGAGGGGCGACATGCCTCGACGCCTGCCGCGATCTCCCCGCGCTTGACTCCCGACCGCCGGTCGTGAAGTTCTCAACGGAGGGGGAGGAGGAGTGGCATGCGGACGGTCCAGATCGTGCTCTCGTTGGCGTGTGCATTGGCAGTCGTTCCCGCTGCGCGCGCCGACCGTCAGGTGATCGCTCCCGGCACGGGGCTCCAGAGCGCGACCGAGCTCGACTCGGGGGCGAACGGGATCTGCGAGACGCCGGCGCGGCGCGACGACGTCCAGGCCATCCCGGTCGGCAAGGGGTCGCCGTTCGAGGACGAGATCCGCTGCGGCCCGGACCGCGTGGCCAACTCGCAGGCCGCGGGCGACGACACCCAGCTGGTCGCCGTCGGGAGCGCCTGCACGCGGAACGAGACGATCATCGACACGGGGCCGGACGGGATCGCGAACTCCGTCGCGGTGCCCGGTGACGAGACCCTGATCCCGCCCGGCGCCGGAGCCCCGAACCGGCCGTGCGTGCTGGCGGGCGGCAACGGGCTCGCCGACACCCCGGACCCGGCGCGCGGCGACGACGTGCGCATCCTGCTCGTCGGCCATGCGGAGGCGAACGCGGCCGTCATCCTCTGCGGGCCGAACCTGGTGGCCGAGACGACCGCCAACAACATCAAGCCCGGCGACGACGTGCAGGTCGTCCCGGTCGGCGCGCCGTGCGACAGCGCGAACACCGTCGTGGTCGACGCGGGTCCGAACGGCATCGCCGAGACCCGCGCCCAGGGGTCGGATCTCGTCCTGGTGGCGGACCCGCGGCCCGTCCGTCTCGTGATCCGCCGGCGTCAGGCGTCGGCCAGCCGGCGCGTGAAGGTCGTCGTGCTGAACCGCGAGTTCGGCGCGGCGGCACCCGCGGGCCGCAACTACATCCTCTCCGTCACCGACGGGTCGTGTCCCAACGGCACGGTGAGCGACGTGGACGCGGATGCGCACACTCCAGGGCTCCAGCAGACCGCCGCCGTCCGTCTGCACGGCAAGCTGAAGGGCGCGTTCGTGGTGACGCTCCACCTGGAGGACGTGACGTCGGTCGAGCGGGACATCCCGTTCCGCTGTGCGGTCAACGTCACGGCGAGCTCGATCGACACCGCACCCACCGGCGACGACGCCGTGAACCCGAGCAACAACTCCGCGCGGGTGCAGCTCGAGGCAGTCGACCTGAACGACCTATAGATTCTGGGGGCCCGTGCGTGCTCGCGCGGCGTTCGCCGCGCGGCGCGCTTCCGATGCCCCCAGGCCCCGTCGGCCGGCGTGAGCGCTCTCGCGCTCGGCCTCCGGACGATTCTGGGGCGCGTGTCAGAGCGCCTTCGGGAGCTTCTCCACTGGCACGCTCGCGAAGCCGTCGGCCTCGATCCGGAGGGAGCGATTGGCCCGCGCGCGGAAGTTCTCGAACGCGGCCTGGAGGGTGAGCTCGACGACCTCGCGGTCGGAGAAGTGTCGCCGCAGCTCGGCGAACTGCTCGTCGCCGATGTCGTTCGGCGAGATCGTCACCATCTCGGCGTAGGCGAGCGCCGCGCGCTCCCGCGCGCTGAAGCCGGGATGGTCGGCGTACCGGTCGATCGCCTGCAGCTTGTCGTCCGGGATTCCGCGCTTCCTGCTCACGGCAGTGTTGATGTCCATTCAGAAGACGCAACCGACGATCTGCGCCACCCGGAGATGCACGAGCTTCCGGAGCCCCGGGTCGATGGCCCAGCTGCCGGTCTCGAACGCCGCGTTCATGAGCGTGAGCGTCGGGACCGCGCGCGGCGCATGCGCGTAGATGCCGTAGGGCCGCGGCTCGCGCCCGAACATCCGGGCCATGACCCAGCGGCAGAGGCGCGTGACGAGGCTCTGCGTGTGGAGCGGGGCGGGATCGAGTCGTGCCATGTCAGCTCCTCGTGGCCCACTGCTCGCGGAGCAGCGCCTTCTGCACCTGCCGGGTGGATGCGGTCCGCGGCAGCGCATCGACGAAGCGGACGGCGCGGGGCTTCTTGTAGCCGGCGAGCCGCGTCCGCACGTGCTCGATCACGTCGCCCTCCGCGAGCGCCGCCCCCGCGCGCCGCACCACCGCGGCGACGGCGACCTCCCCCCAGTGCGGGTCGGGCACGCCGAAGACCGCCGCCTCGGCGATCGCGGGGTGCTCGAGGAGACAGCGCTCCACCTCGGCGGGGAAGATGTTCTCGCCGCCGCACTTGATCATCTCCTTCACGCGGCCGGCGACGTGGAGGAAGCCCTCGTCGTCGAGGGCGGCGAGGTCCCCGGTGTGGAGCCAGCCGCCGCGGAAGGCCTGGGCCGTCGCCTCCGGCATCCGCCAGTACCCGAGCATGTTGTACTCGCTCCGGCAGACGATCTCGCCGACCTCGCCGGCCGCGACGTCGCGATCCTCGCCGTCGACCACCCGCACGTCGACGTTGAGCGCCGGGCGGCCGACGGACGTCGGTTTCCGCGGGACGTCGGGCGGGCGGAGGCTCGCGACCGGCCCGGCCTCGGTCTGTCCGTACATGACGAAGAGGTTCGGGTTCCGGAAGCGTTCGATGATGGTCCGCACCTGCGACTCGGTCATCGCCGAGGTGCCGCTGCCCAGTGCACGGAGCGAGGTCAGGTCGGCGCGCTCGAACTCCGGCAGCGCGAGGACGGCGTGGTAGAGCGTCGGGATGAGGTAGAGGTACGTGACGCGCTCCCGCCCGATCGCACGCAGGATCCCGCCGGGCTCCGCCTTCTCCATCAGGACGACCGATCCGCCGTTCGCCCAGTAGCCGAGCGGCATGGCCCAGCCGCCCATGTGGAACATCGGGAACATGCAGAGGCCGACGTCGTCCTCGCCGAGCCCGGTCGTGCGCTGCGTCTGGAAGGCCTGAAGGACGTACGCGCGGTGCGAGAGGAGCGCGCCCTTCGGGTCGCCCGTCGTGCCGCTCGTGTAGAGCATGACGTGCGGATCGCGCTCCGTCAGCTCGACGTCGGGCGCCGGCTCCGCGTCCGAGGCGCGGGACAGCAGCTTGGGCGCGTCGCGGTCGAGCGAGATCGTGCGACGCAGCGCGGGCAGGTCGACGCGTGCCTCCTCCACGACGCCGGCGAACTCGTCCGCGTGGAAGAGCACGCTCGAGCCGGACTGATCGAGCACGTACCGCACCTCGCCCGCGCGGTAGCGGAAGTTCACGGGCACGTGGACCGCGCCGAGCTTCGCGAGCGCGAAGTAGATCGCGGGGTACTCGACGCGATTCTGCGCGAGCGTCGCGACGCGGTCGCCGCGGGACACCCCGTGCGCCCGGAGCGCGTGCGCGAGGCGATTCGCCATCGCGTCGAGCTGCCGGTACGTGACGCGGTGGGACCCGATCACGTACGCGATCTTCTCCGGGCGATGGCGGGCGTGGCGACGCACGATGTCGCCCAGGAGAAGAGCCATGACGGCTCTCTAGCAGAGCGGTGCAGCTGGCGGAAACGCGCCTGCCGACACGCGCACGCTGGATTGACACTCCGGAGGAGCCCGTGTTAGCCCCCGCGCATCTCGCCGCCGTCGTGCGCGCGCTGGAGGTTCGGATGAGCAGGCTTCTCGAGGGAAAGGTCGCGGTCGTCACCGGCTCGGGCCGGGGCATCGGCCGTGGCATCGCGCTCGCGCTCGCGCGCGAGGGAGCAAAGGTCGTCATCAACGACGTCGGCTGCGACGTGAGCGGCCGCGGCACCGCGGCCGACCCGGCCGCCGAGGTCTGCAAGGAGATCGCCGCGCTCGGGAGCGAGGCCGTTCCCAACTACGACAGCGTCGCGGACTTCGACGCCGCCGGACGCATCATCAAGACGGCGCTCGACAAGTGGGGCCGCTGCGACGTGCTCGTGAACAACGCGGGCATCCTCCGCGACAAGAGCATCACCAACATGTCGCCCGAGGACTTCGACGCGGTGCTGAAGGTCCACCTCTACGGCGGCTTCAACTGCTGCCGCCACGCGCTCCCGGTGATGAAGGAGCAGAAGTTCGGGCGCGTCGTGAACATCGTGTCGAGCGCGGGGCTCCGCGGGAACTTCGGCCAGGCGAACTACGGCGCCGCCAAGGCGGGCCTCATGGGTCTCACGTTCGTGATCGCCGTCGAGCACATGAAGGGCAACGCCGAGGGGAAGTACTCGATCACGGCCAACGCGCTCGCCCCCGCGGGCATGACGCGCATGGTGGG
>CAZLYE010000531.1:0-3086 GCA_964562865.1 uncultured Binatia bacterium (SeqCode)
GAGGATCACCGCCACCGTCGCCGCGTCCGGGGCGGTCCGCCCGAGCAGGGTCGCGCCGGCGAGCCCATCGCCGGCGCCGGCGAGCACGACGGTGTCCGCCGCGTCGACGGCCGCTCGCGCCCCAGCCTCGGCCGCGAGGGCCGCGACCGCGTCCCGGTCGCCCGCCGCCATGGGACGCAGCACGACGTGCGCCCCGTCCTTCAGAACGACGGTCTTCGGGTAGTCCGCCTGTGCGGCCTCCGTCACGCCAGGTCTCGCACGAGCGCGAGCAGGTCGGACGGGGCCTTGCGCCGCTTCTCCCACGTGTCGCGGAGCGGCACCCGGACGACGCCGCCGCATGCCTCGCCGGCCATCATCCCGCCGCCGTCGAGGAGGATGTCGACCGCCGCGGTCCCGAGCCGGCTCGCGAGCACCCGGTCGCGCGCGGTGGGTGTTCCGCCGCGTTGGATGTGCCCGAAGACGCAGACCCGGGGCTCGAGCCCGGTCAGCCGGCCGATCTCCTCGGCGACCCGGAACGACCGCCCCTGCTCGCCGCTCTCCGCGACGACGATGATGCTGCTGCGCTTGCCCCGCTCCCAGCTCTGGCGCAGCTCCGCCGCCAGCGCGAGCAGATCGGTCGGGATCTCGGGGATGAGCACGTCCTCCGCCCCGCCCGCCACGCCCACGCCGAGCGCGATGTCCCCGCACGTGCGCCCCATCACCTCGACGAGAAAGACGCGCTCGTGCGAGGCGGCGGTGTCGCGGATGCGATCGATCGCCTCGAGCGCCGTGTTGACGGCGGTGTCGAAGCCGATCGTCACGTCGGTGCCCCACACGTCGTTGTCGATCGTGCCCGGGACCCCCGCGACCTGGATCCCGTGCTCCTCGAGCAGCGCCGTCGCGCCGCGGAAGGTGCCGTCGCCGCCGACCACGACGAGCCCCTCGATGCCCGCGCCGCGGATGACCGCGGCGGCGCGCGCCCGACCCTCGGGAAGGAGGAACTCCGACGACCGCGACGTCCCGAGGACCGTGCCACCGTGCTGGATGATGTTGGCGACGCCCGCCCGCGTGAGCGGCTGGAGCTCCCCGGCGAGGAGTCCGGCGTACCCGCGGCGGATGCCCACCACCTCGAGCGAGCGGCCGAGCGCGTGCCGGACCACGGCACGGATCGCGGCGTTCATCCCGGGCGCGTCCCCGCCGCTCGTGAGGAGCCCCATCCGCCGCATCCGGCCTCCTATAGCAGACGGACGTCGGAGCGCGACCGCGCCGTCGCTGGAAATCGCGCTGACGCTACAGTATCCCGGCCCGCATGCAGGCGATGCTCTCCATCCTGGTCGGGCTCTTCGGCGGCGGCCTCGGCGGGCTCGTCGGGCTCGGCGGCGGCTTCATCATGGTCCCCCTCCTCGTCTACCTCTTCCACATGGGGCAGCACGACGCGCAGGGCACCTCGCTCGCGGTCCTGCTCCCGCCGGTGGGGATCCTCTCGGTGATGCAGTACTGGCGCGCCGGGCACGTGAACCTCCCGGTCGCGCTGTGGGCGGCGCTCGGCTTCCTGCTCGGCGGGTGGGCGGGGGGCGCCGTGGCACAGCTCATCGGGGGAACGGCCCTCCGGCGCGTCTTCGCCGTCGTCCTGATCGTCGCCGGGCTCGACCTCCTGCGACGGTCGTGAGCCGTCACCAGTTGACCGAGTAGCCGCCGCTCACCGGGATCGTCTGCCCGGTGATCCATCCCGACGCGTCCGAGGCGAGGAAGAGGATCGCCGCCGCGGCGTCGTGGGCCTCTCCCAGCCGCGGGAGGAGATAGCGCCGCCGCATCGCCTCCGGCATGGCGGCGTGGCCATCGCGGAACCAATGCTCCGTCGACGGGGTGCGCGTGATGCCGAGCGCGACGCAGTTGACGCGGACGTTCCGCCCGCCCACCTCCTTCGCGAGGGCGCGGCTGAAGGCGGCGGCGCCGGCCTTGGCGGCCGAGTACGCGCAGAGCCCGGCCTCACCCAGCCGGCCCGCCTCGGAGATCACCGTCACGATCCGGCCGTCGCCGCGCGCGACCATCCCGCGGACGGCGGCGTGCGTGGTGTACAGGACCCCGTAGAGGTTCACGCGGATCCACGGCTCCCAGTCGGCCGAGGTGGTGTCGAGGAAGGGCGTCCGCGGGCCGACGGCGAGCGCCTCGCGGGGCGGGATGCCGGCGTTGTTCACGAGGACGTCGATGCGGCCGAGCGTCCTCTCCACCTCGGCCACCATGGCGCGGACCGCGCCCTCGTCCGTCACGTCCGCCGGGCAGGCGATCGCCCGCACCTCGGGCGCCGCCTGCCGGACCGCGGCCGCCGCCGCCCGCGCCCGCTCCGGCACGAGGTCGTTCACCGCGACGGCACCCGCGCCGTTCCGCGCGAGGAGGAGTGCCGTCTCGAGGCCGACACCCTGCCCGCCGCCCGTCACGAGCATCACCCGGCCGCCGAGATCGCACACGTTCATTGTCTCTCGCTCCCCGGAACGGTAAACGTGACGGCGCCCGCATGAGCTTCGTCGCCCGTCTCCGTCCCGATCTGATCCAGGTCGCTCCACCGTGGCGAACGTTCGGCGACACGATCGCGGGGCTCGCCCGCACGCTCGTGGCGGCGGGCCTGCTCGCGGCGGGCGCGAGCGTCCCGGCGGTCGACGCCGTCACCGCGCGCGAGGCCGAGTCCTCGACCGCGCTCCTCGACATCCGTGCCGGCGTCCCGCACGCGCGGCTCGCCGGCATCCCCCGTCCGGTCGTCGCGCTCGCGGTGTCCCCGCAAGGCCTCTACGAGGCGGTCCCGACGGTCCCGATCCAGATCGTCGCGCTGGTCCTGTCGCCGCCGGACTCCGGGGCGCAGCACCTGAAGATCCTCTCTGGCATCGCGACGCTGCTGCGTTCGGCCGACCTCCGCGCTGCGCTGCTCGCGGCGCCCGACGGCACCGCGGCGCTCGCGGCGCTCCGGCGTCACGCGAGGTCGGTGCCGCGCTGAGGGCACGGGGGTGGCGGGGTAGCCGCCGCGGCTCCCGCTCCTCGGCCGCTGGACGTCGACGGCACGGAGCGACCTTGCGTCCGGCCTCGTCGAACGTCGCCGCGGCGGCTACCCCGCC
>CAZLYE010000532.1:0-4421 GCA_964562865.1 uncultured Binatia bacterium (SeqCode)
CGGGCTCCTTCCCGTCGAGCACCCGCATGAGGGCCGCCATGCCGCCCTTTGCGCGGGGCAGCCGCGCGACGTCGACGTACTCCGCGCCGGCTTCCTCGAGCAGCAGGCGCACGAACTCGCCGCGACCCTGGATGGTCGGCCAGTAGTACAGCTCGACGGGAGCGTCGGGCTTCGCCATCGTCCCTCCGCGCCCATGCCACGAACGTGGAGCGATCGCCACACCGCGCCCGCCGGCGCGGAGGCGAGGGGACGTCTCACCCCGCCGCGTCGCGCACCAGGTCCGCGAGCGACAGGACGCCGACCAGGTACCCGTCGCCGTCCACCACCGCGACGGCCTCCGTCCCGGTGCGCCGGAGGAGCCGCAGCGCGAGGCCGAGCGAGTCCGAGGCGCGACACGTGCACCGGGGCGCCGACATCGCGGCGGCGACCGGGATCGCGGCGGTGTCGCTCCGCGGATAGGTGGCGGCGAACGCATCGCGGTAGCCGAGGAGCCCGACGACGCGCGGACCCCGATCGTCCTCCTCGACGACCGGCAGGACTCCGCACCGGCACTCGAGCAGCATCCGGGCCGCCGATCGCATGTCGTCGCCCGCGTGCGCCATGGGCACGCTGCGGTTGACGACGTGGCCGACAAGCATGGCTCGGGGCTCCCGCGGGGACGGCGGAACCGTCGTCGCCCGTGGCCTTCCTGTCAATCCCCTCGCGGCGAGTCGAGCCGCACCCCCGATCTCGTCGAGATGACGGCCCGCGCGGCGCACGCCGGCACCGGCCGACGCGTGCGCGCCGCCCGCCCGGCGGGCGGGTCACTGGCCGATGGTCGACGCCGCGGCGGAGGTCCGCAGGAGCCGCGCGTCGTGCGCGACGAGGAAGCGGGAGCGCAGCGCGCGACGGGTCGCCAGGTCGAAGGCGGACACGTACGCATCGTGGGTCGGGTAGAGGGACGCGAGCGTCGCCGCATCGAAGGGTGTCGTCGTGCCGAAGAGGAGGCAGGTGAGCGCGCCGGTCTGCCCGAGGCCCGACAGCGTGGCGATCGGAGCGTCGAGCTCGGGCGTGCGGATCCCGCCGAGCGCGTTCCCGTGCTCGTCCCGTACGATGGACGGCGACGGGCCGGGCGCGACCTCGATCGGCCGGGCGTGCGGCGGCGGCGTCCCGTGCCGGACCCAGCCGTTCATCGCCTTCACCGCGCCGTTGAGCACGAAGTGCATCGGTCCGTCGTTGATGGGCAAGGGGCACTCGATCAGCCCGGGAAGGGGCGCCGAGATCAGCACCAGGTCGGCGACGGCGGGCGAGTTGCCGAGGTCGGCTCCGCCGAGGACCAGGCTGTACGCATCCGCGTGCGACGTCCCGGCAACCTCCCACAGACGGAAGAGATCGGTGTCGGGTTGGCGGTCCGTGTAGAAGCCGAGGAGGCCGAGGATGTCGGTCTCGGTCTCGAAGGTCATCACGGGAACGTGGAGGTCGGTGCGGATCAGCGTGGGGTGCGGCGTGCCGATGACCGGCTGCGGCGCTTCCGACAGGGCCGCGCTGCCCGTCCCGCGGCTGTGCACGAGAAAGCCGTCGTACACCTCGGCGAGCGGGTGGATGCCGTTCACGTATGTGACGAGCCGGAACGCCGACTGCGAGTCGCCGACCGCGATGACCTTCTTCACCTGGAGATCGCCGAGCGGGCGCACGTCCGCGGGATTCCGGATCGCCTCGCCGGCCTGCGAGAACATGTCGTACGAGAAGCTGTCGCCGGGGTGCACGAGCGATCCGTAGCGTGCCGGGTTGATCGTCTTGAGCGGCAGGCTGATGATCCCGAGCAGCGGCGTCCCGCCCTCCACACCGACGTACTGCGCCGACACGCCCACCCAGGCCATGCGTTCGCGGATGATCTCCGTGTGCGCGCTCGTCCAGTCGGGCGCCGCGTCGACCCCGCCGCTCACGTTCAGCCATTCGACCACCACCGTGCCGCCGAACTTCCGGCGATTGATCGGCCGGTAGACGAGGAGCCGCGTCTTGTAGGCCGCGGTCGCGGGGCCCGGGGTGACCGTCCACTTCCCGTCCGAGGTGAGCGGAGCGGCGGTCGTGTAGGCGGTGGCGGCTCCGGAGATGAAGTACTCCTCCTCCTCGTAGCCGACCTGCGCGAGGTCGAAGCTGGTGGTGGATCCGATGAAGGGGGTTCCGGGGCCGGTGATCGGCCCCTCGACCGTCGGCCGCGTCGCCGCCGCGCGGGCGTCGGTGACGGACGCGAACACGAGGGAGAGCAGACCGAGCAGGATCGGGCGACGTGCACGGGACATCGGGGCCTCCTGCCCGACGCGTACCGTGCGCCGAGCGCGCTTGGCAAGCGGATTCTCTTGCAAAGGGAGCGCGCACGGCCTACGAGCGAGCGCGCGCCTCCGGCCGACGCCCATGACCAGCCGCAGGAACCGCCAGATCGTCCTCGCCCGCCGTCCGGAGGGACGGCTCGAGGAGGGGCACTTCCGGTCGACGGTCGCCCCGGTGCCGGAGCCCCGCCCCGGCGAGCTGCTCTGCCGGACGATCCTCCTCTCGATCGACCCGGCCAATCGGGCGTGGATGCAGGGCGCCACCTACCGGGATCCCGTCCGTGAGGGTGACGTGATGGCCGGCTTCACGCTCGCCCAGGTGGTGAGCGAGCGGGGGACGCGCGTCGCGCCCGGCACGATCGTCGCGTGCGAGGCGGGCTGGCAGGAGTACGCCGTCATCCCCGCCGACCGGGCGCGGCCGGTCGAGGTGCGCGGACCGCTCACGCACCACCTGAGCGTCCTCGGCGTCACCGGCCTCACCGCCTGGTTCGGGCTCGCCGACATCGGCCGGCCGCGGCAGGGCGAGACGGTGGTCGTGTCCGCGGCCGCGGGCGCGACCGGGAACGTCGTCGGGCAGCTCGCGCGGATCGCGGGCGCGCGCGTGGTCGGCATCACGGGCTCCGACGGGAAGAACCGGATGCTCGAGCGCGACCTCGCCTTCGACGGCACCGTGAACCACCGGAGCGCGACGCTCCGCCAGGACATCGCGGCACGGTGTCCGCGCGGCGTCGACGTCTACTTCGACAACGTGGGCGGCCGCGTGCTCGAGGCCGTGCTGCCGCTCATGAACCTGCACGGGCGCATCGTGTGCTGCGGCGCGGTCTCGCAGTACGACACCGCGAGCGCACCGCCGGGGCCGAGCGGGGTGCCCGGCCTGCTCGTCGTCCGCCGGCTCCGGATGGAGGGCTTCATCGTGCTCGACTCCGTCGCGCGGTGGCCCGAGGCCGAGGCGGAGCTGGCCGCGCGGGTCGCGCGCGGGGAGCTGAGCGTCCTCGAAGAGGTGATCGACGGGCTCGAGTCAGCGCCGCGGGCGCTGATCGGGCTGCTCGCGGGAGACAACGTCGGGAAGCGCATCGTGCGTGTCGGCCCCGACCGCGCCGAGCGTCCGTAGGTCGGTCAGGACCAGCCCAGGGTCGAGATATCCCGCACTGTAGACGTTCCGCACGCGGTTCGCGCGGTCGAGGAGGAAGACCTTCAGCACGTGACGGAAGAGGCCGCTCCACGCGCCGTCGGGAAAGCGGAGCTTCGCGACCGGGTGGTGGAAGTCGACGAGGATCGGCTCGAGGTCCGCCGGGCTCGCGGTGGTGGCGAAGCGCCAGTCCGTGCGGGGGGCGTGGAGCTTCCGGACGGCGGCCATGCGTGCCGGCGTGTCGCGCTCGGGGTCGAAGCTCACGGTGAGGAGCGTCACCTGGCGCGCGAGCGCCGCGTCCTCCGCGAGCGCGCGGTCCACCCGGTCGAGGACCGCCATGCTGAGCGGACAGCCCGCCGCCTCGGCGCACGTCGTGTAGACGAAGGCCACGACCGCGAGCCGGTGGGGCTTGAGGGCGAAGAGCGTCGTCGCGTGCCCGTCGGCGTCGAGGACGGGATGGTCGTGGATCGTGTCCACGACCGGCAGCGTGTACGAGCCGGGCGCCGGCAGCTCGTACTCGGGCCGGAAGCCGCCGGCGCCGTAGGTGTACGCGAGGTCGGCGGCGTCGACGCCGCGGAGGCGCTCGGGCTCGGGCCGATCCTCGCCCCGCGCGGCGCACGGCACGGCGAGGAGCGCCGCACAGAGGAGCGCGCCGGCCGCCCGCATCAGGGCGCCGGCCGTCCGGCGTCCGCGACCCGTGTCGCGCCCGCGGCGTAGATCTGGTTCCGGTAGAACTGCTCCTGCCCGAAGCGCATGAGGTGCGGACGGCCGAGCCGTTCCTTCGTGAAGTCGACCGCGAAGAGCGGGGTGAGGCGCTTCCCGTCCCAGCTGTACGCCTTCAGGAACTGCTCGTCGTCCTTGCCCTTCTTGTCCCAGTTGGCGAGCAGCGAGGACGTGAAGTAGACCCGCTCGCCGTCCCAGCTCTGCGAGAGCATGTTCACCTGCGAGCCGATCTTCTCCGTGGCGATGACCTTCGGGTGGTG
>CAZLYE010000533.1:0-6050 GCA_964562865.1 uncultured Binatia bacterium (SeqCode)
CTTCTCGAACTTGGCCTTCACCTGGTCCTTGGCCTTCTTCCCCGCATCGCACTCGTTCAATGCGCGCTGCATGTCGACGACGGCGATCCGCATCTCGGCCGCGCGGACCGCCGTCGCGCCGAGCAGGCCCGCGACGATCGCGGCGATCGCCGCCGTCCGTCGGCTCATCCCCTGACCACCCGTGTTCCGATAGTGCATGTGCCTCCGTGAACCCCCTCAATACTGGAAGGGCCCTCCGAACGAGAACAGCACGAGGCTCTTCTGGTCGTGGGGCTTGGTGTTGAACGGCTTCCCGAGCTCGATACGCAGAGGACCGACGGGCGAGAGCCACCGAACGCCCGCGCCGGCCGAGTACCGCGTATCGCTGAGCGAGAACCCGGTGTCCGCGCTGTAGGCGTTTCCGGCGTCCATGAACACGACGCCCTTCAGCCCGATGCCCTGGACGATCGGGAAGATCACCTCGTTGTTGAGGATCGCCTCCTCGCTGCCGCCGATCGGCGTCGTCGCGATGGTGTGCCCGAAGATGTCCTTGGTCGCCTCGCGGGGACCGAGCGTCCGCGACTTGAAGCCGCGGATCGAGCTGATGCCGCCCGGGAAGTAGCGCTCGAAGAGCGGGAGCTCGTCGTTGTTGACGCCGCCCGACCCGAGGAACCCGTAGCCGAGCGTGCCCCCGAGCGAGTAGGTGAAGTCGCCGAGGGCCTTCGAGCGGAGGAAGGTGTAGTACCACCGCTCGCGTGCCTCGGCCTTCATGAACTGCTCGCCGCCGAGCCCGGCCACCTCCAGGGAGAGGTCCTGGAACGACCCGCCGGTGGGGTCGAACGCGTGGTTCAGCGTGTTCCGCGACACCCGCGGCGTGACGCTGCTGATCAGGCTGGAGCCCTCCTCGACGCGGATCGAGCGGCTCGCGTTCAGCCCGAGGTCCCCGATGTTCGCCTGCTCGATCCGGTAGTCGCTCCCGACGCGGACCTCCTCGAGCGGCATCCCCCAGAGCGAGGTGTAGCCCCAGGCCGTCACCGGGTACGTGAGCTGCGTGCCGAAGCCCGTGCCGCTGCGCGAGAAGTCGTCGAAGTTGAGCTTCCAGCTGAAGGCGTCGGCGCCGACGGTGAGCGGCGTGTCGCGGAAGTACGGCTCGGTGAACGACAGGATGATGTTCCGGCGGAGCGAGCCGATGTCGCCCGACAGCGACAGCCGCTGCCCGCGCCCGAAGAGGTTGTTCTCCTGGATGCGGGCGTTGAAGAGGAGGGAGTCGGCAGAGCTGAACCCCGCCCCCGCGCTGAAGGCGCCCGTCTGCGCCTCCTTCACGTCGACCACGACGTGCATCCGGTCGTCCTCGGCGGTGCGTCGCGTGGTGATGTTCACCTGCTGGAAGAAGCCTAGACGCTGGAGCGCCTCGCGGCTCTTGCGGATCTTCTGTGCGGAGAAGAGCTCCTGCTCCTGGAGCCGCATCTCGCGCCGGATGACCTTGTCGCGGGTCTTCGTGTTGCCCGTCACCTCGATGCGGTCGACCACCACCTGGCGTCCACGGTCGACCTGGAACGTGATGTCGACCTTCTTGTCCTCGGCATGGATGTCGGTCTGGGGATCGACGTTGGCGAAGGCGTACCCGTCCTCGGAGAGGCGCTCGGTGAGCTTCTGGGCGTCCTCGCGGAGGGCGCTCGCCTTGAACACGTCGCCGGCGACCGTCTCGAGGCCCTCGTGGAGCGGCTTCGTCTCGGCGGGCAGGCTCTGTCCCTCGACCTTCACCGCTCCGACGCGGAACTGATCGCCCTCGTCGATCTTGACGACGACGTGGAGCCCGTCCTTCTTACGCTCGACGCGAGGCTCGTCGATGCGCACCGTGATGTAGCCGTGGTCGTAGTAGAACGCGGTGAGGCGATCCATGTCGGTGCGGAGGACGTCCTTGTTGAGCACGCCCGCCCCGGTGATGAACGAGAAGAGCCACTTCTCGCGCGTCTGCATGACGCTCCGGAGCTTCCGCCCCGAGAAGGCCTGGTTCCCCTCGAAGTCGACGTCGGTGATGCGCACGGGCTCGTGCTCGGCCACCGTGTAGAGGACGTCGACCTCGTTCTCCCCCACCATCGTCGTCTGATACGTGATCTCGACGTCGAGGTAGCCCTTCTCGACGTACAGCTTCTTCGCCGCCTCGATGCCCTGGCGCGCCTTCTCCGGGTCGAGGATGGTGTGCGCGCGGATCTTGAGAGCGCCCTCCACCTCCTCGCGCTTCACCTTGTTCGCGCCCTCGACCTTCACGTTCCGCACGAGGGGACGCTCCTTCACCCGGAAGACCACCTCGACGCGATGCTCGGGGAGCTGGGTCACGTCGGCGTCCACCTGATCGAAGAACCCCATGCCGTAGACGGAGCGGATGTCGCGGTCGATCGTGTCCTGGTCGAACGGCTGGCCCGGCTGCGACCGGAGGTGAACGCGGATGGCGTCCTCCTCGACCCGGAGGTTGCCCGAGATCCCGACGCGCGAGATGGACGGCTCGCCCTGGGCGCCGAGCCGGCCCGCGAGCGCGACGAGCACCACGACGGTCGCGACCGCGACCCGGGCCGTGCGTCTCACAGCGCCGCTCCCCCCAGCCCGCCGCGCCGCGCGGTCGGGACGCCCGCCGCCTCGTGCAGCCGCCCCTCGGCGAGGCGCAGCGTGCGCTCCATCGCCGCGGCCAGACGGTCGTTGTGGGTCGCGACGACGAGCGCCGAGCCGAACTCCTGGTTCAGCTCGATCAGCAGCCGTTGCACCTCCTCCCCGGTCGCGGGGTCGAGGTTCCCCGTCGGCTCGTCCGCCAGGAGGAGGCGGGGCCGCAGCGCCAACGCCCGGGCCACCGCGACGCGCTGCTGCTCGCCGCCGGAGAGCTGTCCCGGGCGGTGCGCGAGCCGGGCGCGGAGACCGACGCGCTCCAGGAGCTCGGTCGCGCGGGCCCGCGTCGTGCCGAACGGCTGGCGCGAGATCAGACCCGGCAGCATGACGTTCTCGAGCGCCGTGAAGTCGCCGAGCAGGTGATGGAACTGGAAGACGAAGCCGATCTCGCGATTGCGGAAGTGCGCGAGCTCGGCCTCGGAGTGCGCGAAGACGTCCTGCCCGTCGAACAGGAGCCGGCCGCCGGTCGGCTGGTCGAGCGCGCCGAGCAGATGGAGGAGCGTGCTCTTCCCCACGCCCGACTCGCCGACGATCGCGATCCGGTCCCCGGCCTCCACGTCGAGGTCGAGCCCGGCGAGCACCTGCACGACGGCGGGACCGTCGACGTAGCGCTTCTCGAGCTGCACCGCCTGCAGAAGCGACATATCACGGCGGGTCCGCGCGCATCGCGCTACTCATAGCGGATCACCTCGACCGGAACCAGGCTTGCAGCGCGCCGCGCGGGCGACAGTGCGGCGATCACGCAGATCGCGATCGACACGGTGGCGACCACGAGGAAGTTGAACGGGTCGACGCGGACGGGGAGCGTCGTCACGAGGAAGACGTCCTTCGGCAGCTCGACGAACTGGTAGCGGGCGAGAACCCAGCAGCCCGCGAGGCCGAGGAGGTTCCCGAGCACGGTTCCCGCCACCCCGATCACGGCGCCGTTCAGGATGAAGATCCGTCCGATCGAGCCGCTCGACCCGCCCATCGATTTGAGGATCGCGATGTCACGACGCTTCTCCTTCACCACCATCGTGAGCGTTGCGAGGATGTTGAAGGCGGCCACGACCACGATGAGGCAGAGGACAATACCGTAGACGACCTTTTCGAGCTTGAGCGCCGAGAAGAGGTTGCGGTTCACCTCCATCCAGTCACGGGCGCGGTACGGGAAGCCCCCAAGCGACGCCTCGATGCGGCGGGCGACGTCCCGCGCCGCGTAGACGTCCTGCACGCGGGCCTCGATGCCCGTCACGGCGTCCTTCAGCTCGAAGAATCGCTGCGCGTCCGGGAGCGCCACGTACGCGAGCGTCGTGTCGTAGTCGAACATCCCCGAGTCGAAGACACCGGCCAGCACGAACCGCTTGATGCGGGGGACCATGCCGCCAGGCCCCGGCGTGCCGAGCGGAGAGATGAGGCTCACGGTGTCCCCCGTCGCGACGCCCAGCTGGCGGGCGAGCTCTCCCCCGATCAGGATGCCAGGGAGCTCGACCCGGCTCCCACCCTCCTCCGGCGGCAGCGTCACCACGTGCGGCACGGCCAGCTCGGCGAGTGTCCCGCTCTGCAGATGGCGCTCGACGTCGACCACCGCGCCCGCGGCGACCGGGTCGATCCCGCGGACGACCACGCCGGCGGCGCCGCGTCCGACCGACAGCATCGCCTGCCCGTAGACGAACGCTCCCGCGGCGGCGACGCCCGGTACCGCGCGCACGCGCTCGACGATGGCCGGATCGCCGTCGATCGTCCCCGAGTAGCTCACCACCACGATGTGCGGGTTCATCCCGAGGATCTTGTCGCGCAGGTCCTGTTCGAAGCCGGTCATGACGGCGAGCACGATGTCGAGCGTGGCGACGCCGATCACGACGCCGAGGAGCGAGATGAGGGAGATGAGCGACAGGAAGGTCCGCCGCCGCGCGCGCAGGTAGCGAAGCCCGACGAACAGCTCCCAGCTCATGCGTCGACCTCCGGTCGGAGCTGCGGGAAGAGAATCACGTCGCGGATCGACGGCGCGCCGGTGAGGAGCATGACGAGCCGGTCGAACCCGACGCCCTCCCCCGCCGTCGGCGGGAGCCCGTGCTCGAGCGCCCGCACGTAGTCCTCGTCCATCGCGTGCGCCACGAGGTCACCCGCCGCGCGCGCGCGGAGCTGCGCCTCGAAGCGCTCGCGTTGGTCCGCGGGATCGTTCAGCTCGGAGAACGCGTTCGCCACCTCGTGGCGCGCGATGAAGAGCTCGAAGCGGTCGACGAACCGCGGATCGCGGTCGTTCCGCCGGGCGAGCGGCGACACCTCGACCGGGAACTGGCAGACGAACGTCGGCTGGACGAGCTCGGGCTCGACGAGGCGTTCGAAGGCGGTCACCAGGAGCTCGCCGGGAGCCATGCCCGGTCGTTCGACCCCGCCGGTGCGCTCGGCGAGCCCGGTGATCGTCGCGGGCTCGAGGAGGCGCGCGGGATCGATGCCCGCGCGCTCGGCGACGAGATCGACCATCGTCCGCCGCGGCCAGGGCGGCGTCAGGTCGATCGCGTGACCGCGATACGACAGCGTCGTCCCGCCCGCGAGGTCGCGTGCGAGCCCCACGAGCATCTCCTCGGTGAGGTCCATCAGGTCCTCGTACGTCGCGTAGGCCTGGTAGAACTCGAGCATCGTGAACTCGGGGAAGTGCGTCGTGTCGATCCCCTCGTTGCGGAAGTTGCGGTTGATCTCGAAGACGCGGTCGAGGCCGCCGACGACGAGGCGCTTCAGATAGAGCTCGGGCGAGATGCGGAGGTAGAGGTCGAGATCGAGCGTGTTGTGGTGGGTGACGAACGGCCGCGCCGCGGCACCGCCGACGATCGGCTGCATCATCGGCGTCTCCACCTCCACGAAGCCGCGCGCCGTGAGAAAGTCGCGGAGGTGACGGGCGATCCGCGACCGCATCTCGACGATGCGGCGGGCGTCGGGGTTCGCGATCAGGTCGAGGTAGCGCTGGCGGTAGCGCGCCTCGACGTCCTGGAGGCCGTGCCACTTCTCGGGGAGCGGACGGAGGGCCTTCGCGAGGAGCCGGAGGTCGGTCGCCTCGAGCGTGAGCTCCCCCGTCCGCGTCCGGAAGGGACGGCCGACGACGCCGATCACGTCACCGAGGTCGAGCAGGCGGTACAGCTCGAAGCGGTCGTCGCCCAGCCGGTCCCGCCGCACGTGCACCTGGAGTCGCCCCGCCCGGTCCTGGATGTGGAGGAAGGCAGCCTTGCCGAAGTCGCGGAGCGCCATGATGCGACCGGCGATGGAGACTGCGGGGGCCGTGTCGAAGTCGGCCTCGGCGAGCGTGCCGAAGCGGGCATGCACCTCGGCCGTCGTGTGATCAGGGCGGAAGTCGTTCGGGTACGGGTCGATCCCCCGTTCCCGAACCGCGCTCAGCTTCTTCCGCCTGACCACGATTTGCTCGTGGTCGTCGG
>CAZLYE010000534.1:0-5817 GCA_964562865.1 uncultured Binatia bacterium (SeqCode)
TCCGGGGGTCCGGGTCGAGATCGTCGTCGCGCGGGGGACGGACCGCGCGGGAGTCCGCGCCGTCCGCGAGCGGATGGCGCGGCTCGCGCGGAAGGGTGTCCGCGTGATCTGTCGACCTGCCGGGAACGCCGGCGCCGCCCCCGAGCCCGACGCAGCCTGAGCAGGCGCGAGGCGTGCGTCAGCGGCCGAGCCGCCGCAGGTGGCGCGGCGTGAGCATCCACCGGAGCGTTGCGCCCGCGCGCGCGCCGTCGTGCATCTCGAGGGCCACGAGACCGCCCTTCTTGAGGAGGAGCTTCAACCCCTCGGGCGAGCCCGTCAGGACGAGCCCGACGACGCCGGAGAGCCCCGGCTCGTGGCCGACGACGAGCACGTGCCCGTGGCGCGAGAACGGCTGGAGCGCCCGCACGGTCTCGACCGGCGGGACGCCCTGCTCGAGCGCGGACATCTCCTGCGGCATCGGGTCGCCGCCCATCGCCTCGGTCACGATGGCGGCGGTCTCGGCGGCACGCGCGAAGGGGCTCGTCAGGATCACGTCGAAGTGGAGCCCGAGGTCGTGCATGCCGGCCGCGGCCGCCCGCATCTTCCGCCGGCCGGCGGCCGTCAGACGGCGCGAGGCGTCGTCGCCCTCCGCCGACACGTCCTCGGCGACGCCGTGCCGGAGCACGTAGAGCATCATCGGCGGGCCTCCCCGGCGCCCTGCGCGCGCGCGCGGCGCGCGAGGTCGGACTCGACCGCCTCGAGCAGGCGTTCCTTCTCGAGCTTCCGCCACACGCGGAGTGCGCGCCGCCGTCGCTTCGAGGCGCGCCTCGAGAGCCCCTGGATCAGTGCGCCGACCGGGAGCAGCGACGCGACCGGCACCCCGTCGGTCGCCGCATAGGTGCGGAGCCACGCGGTCTGCGTCGCGGCATCCTGGGTGTCGCCGAGCACGGTCTGCAGGCGCTCGAGCCGGGCGATCAGCACGCGGATCGACTTGATGCCGAGCCCGCGGAGCGATTCGAGCGCGTAGCGGAGGCGCTTCACGCGCACCCGCAGGCGATGGAACTCGGGCGGCGGCGACTCGATGGAGACCCGGCGCCCCGCCCGGCGGACGGCCCGGAGGAGCGGCGTCGCGAGCGCGGGGACCGCGCGGCCGAGCGGCTCGCTGCGGCGGGGCGTGGTCGGCGGCTCCGCGAAGGTGGCGAGTCGCGCGAGCAGGCGATGGCAGCGGCTCGACCGCAGCGTCTTGGCGAGCGCCTCGAGCTCGGCCGAGCGCCGCTCGTGGATCGCGATGCCGACGGGCCCGAGGAGTCCGCGGAGCTCCGGGTCGAGACGGGCCGCGCGCGCCTGCACCGTCTGGGCGAGCACGTCGAGGTCGCGGACACCGCCGATCGCCGACGCGACCCACGCGAGCTCCCGCTGCGCCGACTCGACGAAGCGCTTCGGCAGAAAGGAGCCGAAGAGGTGGAGCGCCGCACGGAGCCGGCGCGTCGCGACGCGGAGCTGGTGCACGGGCTCGACCTCGCCCGCGCGGGCCTCCGGCTCCGCCGCGGCGAAGGCTCGCAGGTGGAACCGCACGACGGCACGGGCGGCGACCACCGCGTCGTCGTCGGGAGAGAGCACGAGCCCCGGCGCCCGCGGCGTGGTGGCGAGCGTGGCCATGTCAGCCGCGGCGGCGGGGGCGCTGGCCGCTGCCGTCCACGCGGCCGAGCGGTGTCGCCGGCCGTCGGGTGTTGGCGAGATAGGCAGAGACGTGGTCGCGGAGGTCGCTCTGGATGGCCTCGATCGAGCGGCGCGCGTCGACGGACACGAAGCCGAACTCCTTCGCCAGCACGTTGTACTCGTCGATCAGGCTGCCCTGGTAGCGCTGGAACGAGTCGAAGATGTCGTTCCCGAGCGCGAGGTGCATCCCCGACTCCCAGTAGTCCATCCCCTTGCCCGCGAGCACGCGCGGCACGAGGTTGTCGACGTCGATCTCGAGGTAGAGCACGAGGTCCGGCGTGAGGGCGAAGCCGAAGAGCTGACGGGTCCAGATCGGGTCGGCGCCCATGACCATGTTCCGCGCGAACGCCGTGTACATGTAGCGATCGGCGATCACGATGAACCCCGCGCGGAGCGCCGGGATGATCTGGTGCTCCAGGCGGTCGGCGAAGTCTGCGGCGTAGAGCAGGCTGAAGGTCACGACGGTCAGCTCGTGGCCGGCCTTCGCCTCGTTGATCGTGTCGGAGAGAAGCGGCGAGCGCACCCAGCCCGTGTTGCTGACGGCGTACCCCTCGAGCTCGAGCCACGGTCGCAGGAGCTCGATCTGGGTCGAGCGACCGACGCTGTCGGTCCCCTCGACGACGATCAGGTGGCCGGGGAGGCGCCCGGTCTTCAGGTACGGCAGCCCCTGGCCGTACCAGGTTTTGCCGCGGCTATCGCCCGGCATCGGCCTTTCCCGGGTGGCGGGGACGCTCGAAGCCCCGCAGGACCTCGTGCACGAGGCGGCGCACCACCTTCTGCTGGGTCGGGATGTCGCCCGTGGCGTCGACGACGCGGAGGTCGAACTCCTGCGCCAGGTGGTCGTAGATCTCGAGCACGCGGCTCTGGAAGATCCGGAAGCTCTGCGCCGGGTCGTTCGCGAGCCCGAGGTCCATGCCGGCCTCATGATACTTGAGCTTCGCGCGGCCGCCGAGGAGGCGGTCGAGCGACACCTCGATCGGCACGCGGAAGTAGAGCGCCAGGTCGGGGCGCGGGGCGAAGCTGTAGACCGCGCGCACCCACGCGGGGTGGACGCCGCGTGCGACGTCGCGCGCGAACGCCGTGTACACGTAGCGGTCGGCGAGTACGACCATCCCGGCCTTGAGCGGCGGGACGATCTGGTACGTGAGCCGGTCCGCGAAGTCGACGGCGTGGAGCAGGCTGAACGTCGTGGGCGTCAGCAGGTCCTTCTTCTTCCCCCGCTTCATGGCGCGACGGACCAGCCGCGACGAGTTCCACTCTGTGAAGCGGACGCGGTAGCCGCGCGCCGTGAGCCAGCGGTCGAGGAGGAGCAGCTGCGTCGACTTCCCCGACCCGTCGATCCCCTCGACCGTGATGAGCCGGCCGGGGTACGGGTGCGCCTGCGTCAGCAGGCCACGCTGGCTGTGGGCATCGATCATGTGCCGCTCGCTCGCATCCGTGCCGGCGGGGCGGTGACGTCGCGGTGGAGTCGAAGCACGACGGGCCGGTCGAGCAGCCGGGCCAGGAGGTCGACGCGGCGCTCGGCGGCCCACAGCTCGAGCTCCCCGTTCCCGTTGCTCGCGTCCGCCTCGATCACCACGCGGCCCGCGGACATCGTCACGGCGAGGCGTCGTACCGCGCCGAAGTGCGTCCGGTCGAGTGCGTCGGCCACGCGGAGGAGGGCGGCGAGCCCGCGCACCACCTGCCGGCTCGAGCCGGGCAGGGCGCGCAGCTCCGGATCCGCGAGCTTCGGGCTCTGCTTACGGTGCCCCCGTACGACCAGCGCCATCACCTCGATCTCGATCGGCTCGAAGGGCAGCAGCTCGGCGTTCCGGACGAGGTAGCACGAGTGCCGGTGGTGGCGATCGTGGTCGATCGCGTGCCCGATGTCGTGGAGCAGCGCGGCGTGGTGCAGGAGCTCGCGCGACGCCAGCGGGAGCCCGAGTGCCTCGGCCGTGCCGTCGAACAGCATCGCAGCGAGACGGGCCACCTGCCGGCCGTGCGCGTTCGGTCCGGCGAAGCGCGCGGCCAGTGCCTCGACCGCGCGGCGCCGGTCGCGGGCGGCCCCGCCCCCGATCGGCGCGCGGGCGAGCTCGAGGAGCACGCCCTCGCGGAGCGCCCAGGTGCAGGCGGTCAGCGCCGGCGCCCCCGAGCGCGACAGCACGAAGTCGACCAGCACGGCCGCCGCGGGCATGAGGTCGACGCGCTTCGCGTCCATGCCCGGCAGATCGCCGCGCCGGCTCGCCGGGAGGGAGAGCAGCCGCCGGCGGAGGCGCGCGATCTCCGCTGCGCCGGCGCTCGCACCGTGGAGGCGGCCGAGGTCCTCGTCCCGTGCCGCACGCGCCATCGCGACGAGCGTGTTGATCGTGCCCGACGTGCCGATCGCCCGGATCACGCCGGCGTGCCGGGCGCCGTCGAGCAGCGTCCCCATCTCGCGCTCGAGATGCTTCTCGAGGCGCTGGACCTGCCGCGTTGTGGGCGGGTCGGCGTGGAGGAACGCCTCGGTGAGCCGCGCGGTTCCGAGCGGCAGGCTCCGCATCCAGAGCGGGCGTCCCTCGTGCACGAGGACCAGCTCGACGCTCCCGCCCCCGACGTCGACCACCAGGTGCGGTCCCCCCTCGAGCCCGAGCGCGTGCGCAGCCGCACGGAAGATGAGCCGCGCCTCCTCCGGCCCCGAGATGACCTTCACCGGGAGGCCCGTCTCGCGGCGCAGGCGGCGGACGAAGGCCGCCCCGTTCCGCGCCTCGCGGACCGCGCTCGTCGCCACGGCGCGCATGCGCTCGACCCGCCGTGCGCGCGCGAGGCGCGCGAAGGTCTTCACGGCGCGCACGGCCAGGTCCATCGACTGATTGGGCAGCATTCCCGTCGTGAAGGTCCGCCGCCCGAGCCGCACCATCTCCTTCACGCGGTCGACGACGTCAATCCGGCCGTCGGCGCTGACGTCCGCCACGACCATGTGTACCGAGTTGGACCCCACGTCGATCGCCGCCAGCCGCACCCGCGGCATACTAGCGGGACGGACCGAGCGTGTCATGGAAAGGGGGTGCGGGCCCGCCTGCGGGTTGCGGTCGCGCCGGCGCCCGCCCGGGGGCCGCGACGGAACGGAGTTCTGGCGCGGCGGCGTGCGAGCCGACGTCCCGGCCCATCGCGCCTGACGGCTCAAGGCTCAGTGCACGAGCGGCGCGTCCGGGATGGCCTGGCGGAGCAGGGTCCGGAGCCTGCGGAGGTCGGCGCCCTCGTCGGCCTGCTCGGGGAGGAGGATCACGGGGATGTCCCACCGCGCGCGCCGCAGGATCTCCTGCACCTCCATCCCGGCGAGCCCCGGGAGGGTCCGCCCGGCGACGATCGCAAACGAATTCGAGGCGATCGCAGCCTCGCCCCCTCGCCTGCCCTTCACGGCGGCGAGGTACTCCGTGTAGGCCAGCACGTCCCTCCCATCGTCCGTCTCGACCACCTCGTAGCCTGCCTCCCTGAGTGCCACCGCGATCGACCGCCGGCGCTCGGGATCACGCTCCCCGAGAACGACGTGGGGGCCCTCACGCATGACACATGGGAAGCAGATCCGTGTGACAGGAGTGTGAACGTTCGGCTAAGGAATGGAGAATAGCCGAAGAATATCGATGCGAAATCGCTTGCCTGGAGGGGCCCCGCCCCATGTGCTATTCGCGCCGCCCATGGCGACGATCCCGCGGGAAGGGCCCCTCTCGCGCCTGCCGTTCCGGCTCTTCTGATGCGCGTCGGCGTCATCGGCCTCGGCATCATGGGCGCGCCGATGGCGCGCAACCTGCTGCGCGCGGGCCACATGGTGGTCGTGCACAGCCGGACGCCTGCCCGCGTCCAGGCGCTCGTCGCTGCCGGCGCGACGGCGGCGGCCTCGGCCGCGGCGGTCGCGCGCCAGGTCGACGCCGTCGTGACCATGTTGCCCGACACCCCCGACGTGGAGGTCGTGATCGCGGGCCCCGATGGCGTGCTCGCCGGCGCGCGGCCCGGGCTCCTCGTGATCGACATGAGCACGATCGCACCCGACGCCGCGCGGTCCCTCGCGGCGCGGGCCGCGGCGGCCGGCGTCGCGCTGCTCGACGCGCCGGTCTCCGGCGGGGAGCAGGGCGCGATCGCCGGGACGCTCTCCATCATGGTGGG
>CAZLYE010000535.1:0-3805 GCA_964562865.1 uncultured Binatia bacterium (SeqCode)
GGCGCCAGCATCGCGTTCAACCCCGCAGCCCGGCGCGCAGCTCGCGCGCGAGCATCTCCACGGTGCCGCGCGTGCCGCCCGCCTGCTTCTGGCGCCACTCGCCCTCGGTCTCGAACCGGCTGTCTCCCACGAGGAGCCCCCATGGCTTGATCGCCTGGCGGATCGCGTGCGCGTCGAGCGGGTCGCCATTCGCGTCGCGGATCGCCTTCAGGACGTCCGGCACGACGCGCAGGAACGCGCGGAGCGCGACACCGGTCTTGATGCTGTACTTCCGCCCGACCCACGCGCGCGGGAACACCGAGGCGATCTGCTTGAAGTAGTTCAGGAAGAAGCGTTGCGCCGAGTCGCGGAAGCGGTCCGACTGCCGCCCGCCGAGCGCGTCGAGCACCGTGAAGATGCCCTTCAGCTCCTCGGCGAGCGGCGCCTGGGCGACCCGCCCCCGCCCGACGCCGAAGAGCTTGATCTCGTTGTGGAGCGGCGAGTCCGCGTGCTCGTTGAGTGCGCGGATGATGTCGTGGCTCGCCGCGAGCTGCTTGTCGGGATAGAGGCGCCGGCCCGAGAGGCTGATCAGGTGGGACGGGTTCAGCTTCGTGTGCTTGGCGTTGATGGTGACGAAGAGCTCCACCACCTGGTCGGGCGTGAGGCGGTCGAACACGACGGCCGGCACCTGGACGTCCTCCGCCTGCCCCGCCGCGATGAGCTGGTGGAGCGCCAGCAGCCGGTGCTGTCCGTCGAGCGCGCGGAGCACGCCCTCCTCGGAGGGGATCTCGAGGACGCCGAGGACGCGGTGCGAGCTGGTGGGCGTGAACTCGAGGCGCCGGTCCGCCACGAGGAGGACCGCGCCCGGGATCGCGGGCAGGTTCCCGGTCTCGGCGCACTGCGAGTAGTAGTCGACGAGCTCGGCGATCTTCTTCCGGATGATCGGCCGCTGGTATGCCTCCGCGCTCGCGGCGATGCGGCGCTCGAGCAGCTCCCAGTTGACCCGCGACGCTTTCTGCTTGCGCTTGCCGGCGGCAGGCGCCTGGACGCCGCTGTCGTACGCGAGCACCTCGAAGCGGACGAGGCGGTCGACGTCGCGCGCTCCGAGCATCGCCTGGTAGAGGGAGACGCCGAACTGGCGGAGCCGCATCGCCGGCACGTTGATCATGTCGTCGCGTCCTCCCATCTACTGGGACCGGAGGAGAAGCGCCTGCGGCCGCGCCTCCTCTTCCGCCTCCTCCCCGCCGATCGCGGCGAGCTTGCCCTCGAGCCGCTCGATCCGTCGCTCGGCCGCTCCGTGCGCCTGGGCGGCGTTCGTGAGGTGCTTCCCGACCAGCCGGAAGTCCTCGCGCACCCGGGCGAGGTCGCCGTCGAGCCGCGCGAGCTGACCCATCACCTCGCGGGCGCGGGCCTCGATGCGGAGGCCGCGGAGGCCGAGCACGATCGCCTGCAGATAGGCGTAGAACGAGTTCGGCGAGACCGGGACGATCTTCCGGCCGATGGCGTAGCCGGAGAGGCCGGCATCCTCGTCGCGGACGATGGTCTCGTAGTAGACGTTCTCGGCGGGGATGTACATGAGGGCGAAGTCGTACGTCCCCTCGTCGGGGAGGACGTACTTGGTGGCGATGTCGTCGATGTGCCGGCGGACGCGCGCGACGAACGCCTTTCGCGCGCGCGCCCGCTCCTCGTCGTCGGGCGCCTGGAGCACGCGCCGGAAGTCCTCGAGCGGAAACTTCGAGTCGACGGGCACGAGGGCGTCGCCGAGGCGCACGACGGCGTCCACCCGCTCACCGCTCCGGAACGTGTGCTGGAGCGTGAAGTGGGCGGCCGGGAGGACCTGTGCCAGCAGGTCGCCGAGGAGCAGCTCGCCGAGCCCGCCGCGGAGCTTCGGCGCGCGGAGGATGTCGTGGAGCGTCGCCACGTCGCGTCCGACCTCGTAGACCTTGCCCGTCGCCTCGCGGAGCTCGCCGAGCCCCTTCTGCACCTCGCCGACGACGCGCGAGGTGTTGTCGAGCCGCTCGCCGACCGCCGCCTGGCTCCGCTGCACGAGCTCGATGCCCTCGCGGAGACGGTCGTTCATCTGCCCGGTGAGCTGCGCGAGCTGCTGGCCGACCGCCTGGCCCTGGCCGGCGAGCGCCTGGCCGAGCTGGACGCGGAGCGCGTCGAGCTGCTGCTGCAGGAGGAGGAGCGCGCCGTCGTCCCGACGCGCTCCCGCGCGCCGGACCTGCCGGGCCAGCACGACGAGCGCCGCCGAGACCAGGACCGCTCCCGCCGCCACCCACGCCCCGCTCGCCACCGCCCCTCCCCGCGCCGGGCTCCCTATCCCAGCGCGCTCACGTACTCTTCGAGCTGCTCGAGCTTCCGGAGGCGCGCAACGCGCACCGCCCGCTCCCGCACCGGCGCGCCGGCGAGCTCCGTTCGCGCCGCATCGACGGAGGCGGCGATCAGCATCCAGCAGCGGGCGTGGACCGCGCGCGCCACCCGCTGCCGTCGCATGCGCACCAGCTCTGCGAATGCGATGACCTCGCCCACGGCGGTTGCGTACCCTACCACGCAGGGCCGCGGAGCGGCAACGTGGAGCGCGGTTCGCCCCCGGCGTGACTCGGGTGGCGCACTCCCCTACGCTGGGGCGCGCCTAGCATGTCCCAGGCGTCAGCGGCGTCGGCGTCGCGGCTCCGGCCGATCATCTTCTTCGACGGTGTCTGCGTGACGTGCAATCGGTTCGTCGACGTCGTGCTCCGCGCCGATCGGCGGAGCGTCTTTCACTTCGCGCCGCTCCAGGGTGAGACGGCGCGCGCGCTCCTGCCGTCCCCGCCGTCGGACCCCGCCGCCTGGTCGCTCCTGTACCTCGACGAACGGGGACTCCACGAGGAGTCCGACGCCACGCTGGAGGTCTCTCGACGGCTCGGCGGATGGTGGGCCCTCCTGGGGCTGCTCCGCATCGTGCCGAGGTGGCTCCGGAACCCCGTCTACCGCGTGATCGCCCGCAACCGCTACCGGTGGTTCGGGCGGCGTCGGGTCTGCCGGGTCCCGACCGCGGCCGAGCGGGACCGCTTCCTCCCGTGAGGTGCTGGGCGCGGTCGACGGGTCGGCGTCGGCCGCGCCCCCACCCTTCACGCAGGTTGTCTCGACCCCGTCACCGGCGCTCGCCGACGAACGCCCCGCTCGGCGAGCCGCAGAAGAGCCCGCCCTCGAGGCCCTGCACCGGCGTCTTCACGAGGTCGACCCACCCCGCGCCGCCCGTCGTGTAGCACTCCGGCGGGTCGGCGAGGCACGCCCTGTCGATGCTCGCTGCCGTCCTCGTCTCGATCTTGGAGAGGCAGGTGATCGTCCTCGGATCGCTCACCGGCGGGGTGCAGCTCCCCGCGGGGATCGCGCCCTTGAACTCCTTCTTGCGGCAGGCCGTGAGGCACTTGAGCGTGCCGTTGGAGAGCTTCCCGAGGTAGGCGGCCGTCTTCTGCTGGCATCTCGACTCGGTGACCGTGAGGCCGTCGGTGCTCCCCGAGTCGTCGCAGAAGACCGACGGCTCGAGCGTGTCGACGATTCCCTCGAGGCCGGGGATGCGGGCGACGGCATCGGCCGGGCAGTCTCCGCCGCTGTAGCACTCGGGACAGTCGAGGCAGGCCGACTCCCTCGAGACGACCTTGCCCTCGGCCCTGAGCACGCAGCTCGCCGTGTCACCCGCATACGGCGGCACGCAGTCCGAGGCCTCGTCGATCGGACCGCGGCGCGCGTCTACTGCGCCGGGACCACCGCGCTGCTCTTGCTCCGACGGTGATCTACCGGCAGGGCGTCCAGGGCATGTCGAAGAGCGAGAAGTTCTTCG
>CAZLYE010000536.1:0-3721 GCA_964562865.1 uncultured Binatia bacterium (SeqCode)
CTCCGCCTCGAGGCGACGTTCAGCCCGTTCGCGGACGAGACGGCACCCCCGACCGCGGTCTTCGAGACGCGCGACGCGTTCTACGTCCCCCTCGCAGGGTTCTCCGGCGTCGTGCGCGGCGGCCCCTTGATCCGGATCTACTCGGTGTCCCGCGCGGCCGAGCCGCCGCTACCCCGGCGACCGCACCCGGGTCACCACGCGATCTTGAACAGGCGGACGCCTGCCCACCACGTGCGGAGGAGGAGCAGGCCGTGGCGCAGCACGCGCGTCTTCGTGTCCCCGTAGCTGCGCGACCGGTAGCGGATCGGCACCTCGATGATGCGCAGCATCTGCTTGGCCGCCCCGAAGAGCAGGAAGAAGTCCCCGAAGGGATCCGCGCGGGCGAGGAGCGCCCGCTGCCGCTCCATCGCATCGTAGTCCGAGCGGAAGAGGGCCTTCGTGCCGCAGAGCGTGTCGCGCACGCGCTGGCCGAGCACCCACGTGAAGAGCACGCTGAAGACCTTGTTCCCGAGGAAGTTGAGCGAGCGCATCGCCTGGCGCTCCATCGCGTAGACCAGACGCGAGCCGTTGGCGAACTCGCCCACACCGTCCCGCAGCGCCTCGTAGAACTTGGGCAGGTCCTCCGGTGGGACGGTGAGGTCGCCGTCGAGGATCATGAGCACGTCGCCGCGCGCGGCGGCGAAGCCCTGACGGACGGCGTCGGCCTTCCCGCGCGCGCCGCCCTGGTGCACGAGGTGCGCCGGACGCGCCGGATGGGCCGCGATCTCGGCCGCGATCGCGTCGGCGGTGCCGTCCTCCGACGCGCCGTCGACGAACACGATCTCGGTCGACGTGCCCATCTCCGGGATCCGATCCACCAGCCCGGGGATGTGGCCGCGCTCGTTGCGACACGGCACGACGACCGTGCACGAGAGCTCCTCGCCCGGCTCCGGACGCGGCCGGGCGACGACGGACTGCATCAGGCAGAGGCGCCGGAGGAGGGGGAGCTTCGCCAGCACGCGGTTCGCGAGGGGTGCGAGGAGCGGGACCCACTTGGGCGCGAGGAGGCGCGTGTCCCGGCGGACGACCTCGAAGCCGGCGAGCGCGAGCAGGTTCTCGATGTCGTCGCCGGAGAGCCAGTTCTGGTCGGGCTGCGGCATCTTCGCGCCGATGCGCTCCGCGGCCGTGATGATCGGCTGCCAGAGCGGATTGTAGTGGTCGATGAACAGGCGGGTGCGGCGCGTCGCGAGCCGACGCAGCGACGCGAGGAACGTCTGGACGTCGGTCAGGTCGCCGATCACGCCCGAGACGATGATCGCGTCGAAGGGCTCGTCGAGCGGAACCTCCTCGTTCTCGAGGGCGCAGAAGCGGAAGCGGGGCGCGCGGCCGGCGGACGCCTCCGCCATGGCCGGCGAGAGCTCGCAGCCCACGCCGGAGCGCGCGTCGACGGCGGCGAGGAGATCGCCGGTGCCGTGGCCGATCTCGAGCACGCGCTCGCCGGGCGGGACGAAGAAGGCATAGTAGCGCGCCCGCTCGCGGTAGTAGTAGGCGTTGCGGGCCTTCCAGGCCGCGCGCTCGGCGGCGAGCGCGTCGTAGAAGGCCACCGGATCCGGACGCCCCCGCGGCGGCGGCGCCTGCGGGCTTCCCCGGCGCCGCGGGGCGGAGACCGACATCGACGCGATCTATAGCCCAGCGCTTCTCCGCCGGGCAAGGCAGCGTGCGCGCGACGTCGGGAGGTGTCACGCGCTGTGTGGTGCGCGTCGTCGCGCGGCCGCTCGCGTGGCGAAGAGGCGAGGTGCTATGGTCGCCGACGTCGATGCAGGCGACGCGGGCGGACCGGCTGTCCTCTGCCGGCGCCCTTCTGCTGGCCGCGGCTGCCTTCGGGGTCTACGTGTGGAGCTCGCGGGGCATCGTCTTCGCGCCCCCGGACGCCGAGCAGCACGCCGTCGTCGCGCGGAGCCTGCTCCGCGGCGAGGGATACACGGAGAACATCGTCCCGTTCCATCCCGGTGCCTACGCGTCGGTCCGTCACGTGCCCGAGCTGCACGGCCTCCTTCGCCCGATCGTGCTCGCTGCGCTCTTCACGATCTTCGGAGTCGGACCGTTCGTCCTGCACCTGCCGAACCTCGTGTACATGGCGGCGACCGGTCTCGTCGTCTTCTGGTGGGCGCGCCGGCTCTTCGGCGGGCCGTTCGCGCTCGTCGCGTGCGCGCTCACGGTCCTGAGCCCGCTGCTGCTCTACCATGCGCTGCTCGCGACCGACGACGTCGGCTTCGCGTTCTTCTTCGTCCTGACCCTGGCCCTCCTCGACCGCGCGCTCGCAGAGGGCCGGGACCGCGACTACGCGCTCGCGGGCCTCGCGTCGGGTGTCGCGCTGCTCGAGAAGCCGAGCGGGCTGTTCATCGGTGTGGTCCTCGTAGTCCTGGTCCTCCGGTTCGGCGGGAGCGGGCTCCGGGACCGCGCGCGGCGCCTCGCGCTCCTCCTCGTCCCGTTCGTCGCGGCCGTCGGGGTCTACGCCGTGCGGAACTGGCTCGCGTACGGCTCGCCGCAGTTTCGCATGGGCGTGCTCGAGTGGCTGTACAAGGTGGAGGGCGAGGAGGGGTGGGACCGGCTGCTGGACGGCGTGCCGTCGTTCGCCGGCATGCTGCGTGCCACGGGGTGGCCGCGCGCTCTCGACGCCGTCCGGCGGGAATTCGCGAAGTGCCTCGACATGCTGCTGCCGATCCGGACGGTCGCGGCGGGGAAGGTGCCCGCCTTCTTCGTGGACGTCTTCCTGCCGACGCTCGGGCTCGCGGGGATACTCGTCCGGTGGCGCCGGGAGCGCGTGCTCGGCTGGCTCGTGCTCACGAGCGTCGGCGCTGCCTCGCTCTTCATCTGCGTCATGTGGCACTTCCAGACGCGCTACTTCGCCTTCGTGCTGCCACTGTCCACGGTGCCCGCCGCCGGGCTCTTCGCGTCGGCGTTCCACCACGCCCCGGGTCGGCTCGGGCGCGCGGCGTCGGCGCTCGCCGCCGCCGGCCTGGTCGCGACGGCGGGAGCCCTGTTCGCGGGCGCGCAGGACGGGATCCGGAACTTCCCCGACCTCTGCGCCTGTCGGCCCGCGCTCGCCTGGCTCGCGCGCAACACCGGGCGGGAGGAGCGGGTCCTCAGCTTCGATCCCTGGTCCGTCGCCTGGATCGCCGACCGGGACGGGATCATCATTCCGACCGGCGGTGCGGAGCCGATCGCGATCGTCGCGCGGCGCTACGACGCGCACTGGCTGCTGGCGTTCCCGACCTCACTCCGACCCGTCACGAGCCCGTTCGTGATGGGCCTCGACGCCGAGGCCGCGGGGCTGCGGCTCACGCGTCGCTTCGACGACGGCGGCTGCCGGATCCTCCGCCTCGACTGGACGCTGGACGGAGGCACCCGGTGACCGTGCGTGGAAACGCGGCTTGATCGTCCTCCGGGGGTCCACTATGAACGCCGTCGAGTGAGCTTCTGGGCACGACGATCGGTGCTCGTGACCGGCGGCGCGGGGTTCGTCGGCAGCGCCGTCGTCGCGCGGCTCCGAGCGGCCGGCTGCACGCGGATCCTCGCCCCGCGGAGCCGGGACGTCGACCTCACGCGCGCGGACGCCGTCCGGTCGGCGTTCGCCGAGGCCCGGCCCGATCTGGTGATCCACCTCGCGGCCCGGGTGGGCGGCATCGGCGCGAACCAGCGGTTCCCGGGGACGTTCTTCTACGCGAACGCGATGATGGGT
>CAZLYE010000537.1:0-15679 GCA_964562865.1 uncultured Binatia bacterium (SeqCode)
ACCGCGCAGGCGTTCCAGGCCTCGCTCGCGAACGAGCCGCTGCTCATCCTCGCGGCGCTCGTGACCGTCTACATCGTGCTCGGCATTCTCTACGAGAGCGTGATCCACCCCATCACGATCCTCTCCACTTTGCCCTCCGCCGGTGTCGGCGCGCTGCTGGCTCTCATCCTCTGCAAGACCGAGTTGAGCGTCATCGCGCTGATCGGGATCATCCTGCTGATCGGCATCGTCAAGAAGAACGCGATCCTGATGATCGACTTCGCCATCTCGGCCGAGCGCGGCGGCGGGCTGCCCCCGGAGGAGGCCGTCTTCCAGGCCTGCCTGCTGCGCTTCCGGCCGATCACGATGACGACGATGTGCGCGATGCTCGGCGCGCTGCCGCTCGCGCTCGGGACGGGCGTCGGCTCCGAGCTCCGTCGGCCCCTCGGGATCGCGATCGTCGGCGGGCTCGTGATCAGCCAGGCGATGACGCTCTACACGACGCCGGTGATCTACCTGCACATGGATCGCATGAGGCTGTGGTTCCGGTCGATCCTTCGCCGCGCGCCGCGTCGCGCGGCCGTCACCTGGATGGTCGGGAACTCCACCTGCGGGATCGGGGCGACGGGGAGGAGGCGGAAGGCCATCACGCCGGCGAGCGCCAGCGCGATCGTCAGCAGGGTCGTCGCGACCGGCCGCCGGATGAACGGCCCGGAGATGCTCACGACGCCTCGGGGGCGAGCCGCCGCGCTCCGCGCCGCCACGCACGGCGGCGGGCGAGCCGGTCGAAGGCGAGGTAGACGACGGGCGTCGTGTAGAGCGTGAGGAGCTGGCTCACGAGCAGGCCGCCCACGATCGTGATCCCCAGCGGCCGCCTGAGCTCCGCCCCCGTCCCTCCGCCCATCGCGAGCGGCAGCGCCCCGAGCAGCGCCGCCATCGTCGTCATCATGATCGGGCGGAAGCGGAGCAGGCAGGCCTCGTAGATCGCCTCCTCCGGGCGCTTTCCGTCCTTCCGCTCCGCCTCGAGCGCGAAGTCGATCATCATGATCGCGTTCTTCTTCACGATCCCGATCAGCAGGATGATGCCGATCAGCGCGATCACGCTCAGGTCCGTCCGGCAGATGAGCAGCGCCAGGATGGCGCCGACCCCGGCGGACGGCAGCGTCGAGAGGATCGTCAGCGGGTGGATGTAGCTCTCGTAGAGCACGCCGAGCACGATGTAGACCGTCACCAGCGCCGCCAGGATGAGCACCGGCTCGTTGGCGAGCGACGCCTGGAAGGCCTGCGCCGTCCCCTGGAAGCTCGCCTGGACGCTCGCGGGGAGCCCGATGTCGCGCGCCGCGGCCTCGATCGCGCGCACCGCGTCGCCGAGCGCGACGCCCGGCGCGAGATTGAACGACAGCGTGACGGCGGGGAACTGCCCCTGGTGGTTCACCGCGAGCGGGGTCGTCGACGGCGCGACGTGCGTGAACGTCGCGAGCGGCACCGCCGCGCCCGTCGCCGACCGCACGTAGACGTCCTTCAGGGCGTCCGGGCCCTGCTGGAACCCGGGCGCGACCTCCAGCACGACGTGGTACTGGTTCAGCTGCGTGAAGATCGTCGAGACCTGACGCTGGCCGAACGCGTCGTACAGCGTGTCGTCGATCATCTGCGGCGTGATCCCGAGGCGCGCCGCCGTGTCGCGGTCGATCACGAGCGACGCCTCGAGGCCCCCGCTCTGCTGATCGCTCGCCACGTCGCGCAGCTCGGGAAGCGTCTGGAGCTTCGCGACGACGCGGGGCGCCCACTCATGGAGCTCCTTCGGATCGGCCGTCTCGAGGCTGTACTGGTACTGCGTGCGGCTCAGGCGGTCCTCCACCGTGAGGTCCTGCACCGGCTGCATGAAGAGCGTGATCCCCTGGACGCCGGCGAGCCGCGGCTGCAGGCGCCGGATCACGTCGCTGGCGCTCAGCCCGCGCTCCTCGAGCGGCTTCAGGTTCACCTGGATGCGGCCGCTGTTGGGCGTCGTGTTGGTGCCGTCGACCCCGATGAAGGAGGAGAGGCTCTGGACGGCGGGGTCCTGGAGGATGACCTTCGCGAGCGCCTGCTGCCGCTCCGCCATGGCGGCGAACGACACGGTCTGCGGCGCCTCGGAGACGCCCAGGATGACGCCGGTGTCCTGCACCGGGAAGAACCCCTTCGGCACGACGGCGTAGAGGACGAGCGTGCCGACGAGCGTCGCGACGGCGACCGCCAGCGTTGCCGGCTGCCGCTGGAGAACCCAGCGGAGCGACGTCGCGTAGCGGTCGATGGCCGCCTCGAAGAACCGCTCGGAGGCCCGGTAGAACCGGCCCCGGGACTGCGGACGGCCGAGCAGCCGCGCCGACATCATCGGCGTCAGGGTGAGCGAGACGACGGCGGAGACGAGGATCGTGACGCTCAGGGTGACCGCGAACTCGCGGAACAGCCGTCCCACCACGTCGCCCATGAACAGGAGCGGGATGAGCACCGCGATCAGCGAGACCGTGAGCGACACGATCGTGAACCCGATCTGCCGCGAGCCCTCGAGCGCCGCCTGGAGCGGCGACTTCCCCTCCTCGATGTAGCGCGTGATGTTCTCGATCATCACGATGGCGTCGTCGACCACGAAGCCGGTCGAGATCGTGAGCGCCATCAGCGAGAGGTTGTCGAGGCTGTAGCCGAGCAGGTACATGACGCCGAAGGTGCCGACCAGCGACAGCGGCACGGCGACGCTCGGGATGACGGTCGCCGACGCGCTCCGCAGGAAGAGGAAGAGCACCAGGACGACGAGCGCGACGGTGAGCATGAGCTCGAACTGCACGTCGCGCACCGAGGCCCGGATGGTCGTCGTCCGGTCGGTCAGGACCGTGATGTGGACGGCGGCCGGCAGCGCCGCCGAGAGCTGCGGAAGCAACTTCTCGATCCGGTCGACGACGCCGATGATGTTGGCGCCCGGCTGTCGCTGGACGTTCATGATCACGGCGGGCTCGCCGTCCATCCACGCCGCCTGCTTGACGTTCTCGGCGTCGTCCGCGACCTCCGCGAGGTCGGAGATGCGGACCGGCGCGCCGCGGCGGTACGCCACGACGAGCGGACGGTAGTCGTCGCTCGAGAGCAACTGGTCGTTGGCCCCGATCGTGTACGCCTGGCGCGGTCCGTCGAAGTTGCCCTTCGCCTGGTTCACGTTGGCCTGCGCGACCGCGGAGCGGACGTCCTCGAGCCCGAGGTCGTACGCCGCGAGCGCCGTCGGATTGACGCGGATGCGAACCGCCGGCTTCTGTCCCCCGCTTATGGTCACGAGACCCACCCCGGGGAGCTGCGAGATCTTCTGCGCGAGGCGCGTGTCGGCGAGGTCCTGCACCTTCGACAGCGGGAGCGTCTCGGACGTGAGCCCGAGCGTCAGGACCGGCGCGTCCGCCGGATTCGTCTTGCTGTAGACGGGCGGGTTCGGCAGATCCTTCGGCAGGTAGGTCGCCGCGGCGTTGATCGCCGCCTGCACCTCCTGCTCCGCCACGTCGATGTTCAGGTCGAGCGTGAACTGGAGGGTGATGAGCGAGCTTCCGAAGGAGCTCGTCGACATCATCTGATTGAGGCCGGGCATCTGCCCGAACTGGCGCTCGAGAGGCGACGTCACGGACGACGCCATCACGTCCGGGCTCGCGCCCGGATAGAAGGTGAGGACCTGGATGGTGGGATAGTCGACCTGGGGGAGCGCGGAGACCGGAAGCTGGCGGTACGCGACGGCGCCCGCGAGGAGGATGGCCGCCATCAGGAGCGAGGTGGCGACCGGGCGCAGGATGAAGAGGCGCGACGGGTTCACGCGGGAGGTCCCGGCGCGCTGTGGTTGTGATCGGGCTGCCCCGCCCGCACCTCCACCGCGGCGCCGGCGCGCAGCTTGTCGACGCCGTCGATGACCACCGTCTCGTTCGCCGCGAGACCGGACGCGACCGACGCCTCGTCGCCCGACGTGGCGTCGATCGTGACGGGACGGACCTCCACCGTGTTGTCCGCCTTGACGACGTAGACGAAGGTGCCCTGGGGTCCCCGCTGGATCGCCGGGACCGGGACCAGGACGACTCCCTTCCGGACCTCCAGCAGCAGACGGACGTTGACGAACTGGTTCGGGAAGAGCGCGTCGTCGTCGTTCGGGAAGATCGCCTTCAGCCGCGTGGTCCCGGTGCTCTGGTCGATCTGGTTGTCGACCGTCGCCAGCGTACCCGTGGCGATCCGGTTCCGCCCCGCGCGGTCGAAGGCGTCGGCCGTGAGCTGCTCGCCGGCGGCGAGCTTCCGCATGATCGGCGGGAGGTTGTCCTCGGGCAGCGTGAAGATCACCGCGATCGGCTGGAGCTGCGCGATGACCACGAGCCCGTTCTGGTCGTTCGCGTGCACGACGTTGCCGACGTCGACGAGGCGCAGGCCGGCGCGGCCGGAGATGGGCGCGGTGACGTGCGAGTAGGTGAGCTGCAGCTTCGCGTTGTCGATGAGCCCGCGGTCCGCTTCGGTTGCGCCTTCGAACTGCTCCGCCTTGGCGATCTGGTCGTCGAGCTCCTGCTTCGAGACGACCTTCTGCGCGAAGAGGTCGCGGTAGCGCTCGAGGGTCACGCGCGCGTCCTTCAGCTGCGCGGTGTCACGAGCCAGCGCTCCCTGGGCCTGCGTCAGCTGGACCTCGAACGGCCGCGGATCGACCTCGGCGAGGACGTCGCCCTCGTGGACGAGCTGACCCTCCTGGAACGCGATGCGGACGAGCTGACCGTCGACCCGGCTCTTCACCGTGACGGTGTTGAACGCGGTGACCGAGCCGAGGCCGGTGAGGTACAGAGGCAGGTCGCCCTGGTGCGTGGTTGCGGTCACGACCGGAACCGGGGGCGTCTTGACCGGACCGGAGCCGGCCGCCGGACTCCACCACCGTGAGGCGAGCCAGTACCCGAGGGCGGCGAGCACCACGAGAACCACGATCCACGTCCACGGACGCCGGCGGCGCCGCTGGATCGCGATCGGCTCCGCAGGCGGACGGCGCTCGACCGTCTCGGCTCGCTGTGTCCGCATCGTCATGTCCGCCCCTCCCGGCACGGTAGCCCGATCACCCGGCGTCCGGCCGGTGTCCCGATTCCACACATGAAGACGTTCACCACGGCCGCGACGAGCGACTCGAGGCGGTCGCCCGGCGCACGGTAGCGGTTCACGCCGCGCATCATCCCGAGCAGCATCTCGGCCGCGATCCGCGCGTCGACCTGCCGCACGTGCCCGGCCACCATCGCCGCCTCGACCGCGTCGCGGATCACCTGCGAGAGCGCCTCCCGGTGCCGCAGCCACTCGCGCGCCTCGCGGTCCGGCTTGTGCTCGTTGCGGAGGATCAACGAGAAGAAGAACCGGCGGTCCCAGAAGTACGCGAGCGTGCGGTGGACGATGCGCTGGATGCGCCGCGCCGGGGGCTCGTCCATCGCGGCCACCTCGTCGAGCTCCGCCCGCAGCTGCGCGATCCCGTCGAACATCACGGCGAAGTAGAGGTCCTGCTTGCTCGGGAAGTACCGGTAGAGGGTCCCCTTCCCGACGCCGCACGCTCCGACCACGTCGTCCATCTGGACCTCGTGGTAGTCGTGGCGCGCGAAGATCGGCTGCGCGGCATGCACGATCTTCTCCCGGAGACCGGGGGTCGGGGGCCGGCCGCGACGGGGTCGCGACGTGGCGGGGCGTGGCAGGACGGCGCTCATTACGTTACGGACTGGTCAGTTTCAAAAATGACCGGCCCGCTGCGTCATGTCAAGCCGGGTGGCGAAAGTCCGCTCCGCGGGCTGCAACGTTCCCCCGAACGGCCCGCGGTCGCGGGTCAGGAACCGCGCCGCACCGCGACGCGGCGCCCTGTCGCAACCAGCCGGCGGAACGGGAAGTGCGTCGACTGCGCCCCGCGCGCCAGCGAGTCGCCCGCCCGGCGCCGGAGCCCCGCGCGGATCCACTCCGGCGTGAGCCCGAGCGCGTGGCAGACGTTCAGGAACGTGAACGGCCAGTCGGTCGCGTCCGACTCCACCCACGCCGCGGCCTCGGCGGCGCGCCGCCGGGCCCGCGAGTCGTGCCCCGGCGGCTGGCGGAGGACCAGCCAGGCGGCGTTCTCGAGCACCGCCAGCATCAGCCGTTTCTCCGGTTGAAGAACGGCAGCGCCGACCTCGAAGAACTGCGACGCCAGCACGGTCGAGGGAACGAGTGGGCCAGCGTCGTCCGAAACCGCAGCCGCGAGCGACACGTGGCTACTCCCCTCCGCTGCCAGGCGCCTCGGAACCGACGAGGCCCTGCATCTCCGCGTGGAGCGCGTCCAGTCGCTGCTTCACCTGCGCCGCCTTCGTGAGCTGGTCGGCCGTGAGGACGCCCCGGGTCTCGAGCGCCGCCTGCGTCCACTCCTGGAGAAGCTGCTGCTTCAGCTTGCCGATCTGCTCGATGCCGGGGGCGAGGTCCTTCGCGGTGACGGTGCCCGGCCCGAAGAGCTTCCCCGCGAGGTCATCGTGCGCGGCCCGCATCTGCTTCATGAGTGGCTCCACGTTCGCACGGTGGCGCGCCATGATGTCCGCCACCTGAGTCTTCTGCGCGTCGCTCAGGTCGAGCGTCCGGAGCACCATCGGAAAGAGCGCTCCCGGCCCCGGTCCGTCACCCATCCCTCCGTGACCTTGGCCGCGCCCGGCGAACAGCGGGCCGGCGCTCGCTACGTCGATGCTTCCGCCGGCGAGCAGCAGGGCGATCGATCCGATGACGAGATACAGTTTCCTCACGGTCGTTCCTTTCACGCGCTCAGTAGAGCGGTTCGGTTTCATCCTCGCAGCCACCGGGCTGCCATTCGCACGGCCCGGCCGAATCGAACGCGGAGGCGATCATCTCGACGTCCGTGTCGACGTCCGTCACCGCTTCGGCTTCCGCTCCGTCCTCGCCGAAGACGTTGGCCGACAGATCGGCGAGCGCTGCGACGCCGTCGGTCGACTCGGGCGGTCCGAAGGGCCACCGCCGCGTCCCCGACCACAGGCCGACGAGGCCGAGGATGAGCAGCGCCGCGATCGCGCCCGAGACGATGGACCGCATCCGCGGGCGCGTCACGACGGCCGCCTCGGGCGGACACGGCCCACCGAGCGCGCGGGCGATCACGGCGAGGTCGCGGTCGAGCGCCCGGGCGCGATGGGAGCAGAGGGGACATCGCTCGAGATGGTTGCGATCGGCCGGCGCGCCGGTGCGCTCGGACAGTGCCAACAGCTCGCGGTCGCTCAGGCACGCGGTCATGACTCACCTCGGAGCGCCTTGCGGAGATGGCGCACGGCGCGGAAGAGATGCTGCTTGGCGGTCCCCTCGCTCATGCCGAGCGTCTCGGCCGCCTCGGACGTCGAGAGCTCGTGGACGTAGCGGAGCGCGAAGACCTCGCGCTGGCGGACCGAGAGCTGGCGGTACGCCGACCAGATCGCCCGACCCGTCTCCCGGTCGGTCACGGTGTCCTCGGGCGTGGTCCAGACGACCGGCGAGAGGTCCTGCTCGGTGGGATCCGGCCGGGGGTCGCGCCACCGCCGCCACCAGCCCGACCGGCGGCGGTCGCGGCAGGCGTTCACGGTGACGCGGGTGAGCCAGCGCTCCCACGCCTCGGGTGCCTGGCCCGCACGCTGCGCGTTCCAGAGCTTGATCAGCACTTCCTGCGTCACGTCCTGTGCCTCGGTCGGGTCATTCAGCAGAAGGCGGCAGAGCCGCTCAATGCGTCGCGCATGCCCGGCATGCAGGTCCTCGAACGAAGGCTCGGGAACCGCGCTCACCAACGGCCTCGCCCTCGCCACACACCTCGTTCGACGGACGAGGGCCGCAATCGGTTGACACGCGCCCCGGCCATGCGCCCACGTCTGACGAAGGCGGCCGGCCCCTGCAAGCGCCCGGGACCCCCCCCGGCGGCGCCCCTCCGCGCTCCCGGCCGGTCGTGATAGGCGTCGCTGCGGAGAACGCCATGCCGGCCCCCTCGCCCAGCCCGGCCCCGTCGGAGAGGTGACGAGCGGCCTCCGCATCATCGGCGGCGCGTTCAAGGGCCGGCGGCTCGTCGCGCCGCCGGGGCTCGCGACGCGTCCGCTGCCCGACCGCGTGAAGCAATCGCTCTTCGACTGGCTCGGCCAGCGGCTCGACGGGCTTTTCGTGGTCGACTGCTGCGCCGGCTCCGGGGCTTTCGCATTCGAGGCGCTCAGCCGCGGCGCGCGTCGCGTCGAGGCGATCGAGCCCGGGCACCACGCGCTCCCGGCGCTGCGGGCGAACGCGGCCAAGCTCGGCAACCCGCCGGAGCTCGTCGTCCACGCGCTCCCGTTCGCGACCGTGCTGCCTCGCCTGCGCGACGTCGACCTGGTGTTCGCCGACCCGCCCTTCTCCTGGTACGCGAAGGAGCCCGGCGCGAAGCAGACCGGCTTGATCGCTGACCTCCTGCGGCTCGGCGCCCGGTCACTCGCGCCGGGCGGCCGGCTGGTCATCCGCGGCGAACGCGGCGCCGACCTCCCGGCCCTCCCACCGGGGCTCGTCGAGCGCGACCGCCGCCGGTATGGACGGAGCTGGCTCGCCCTCCTCGAGCGCGAGGCGTCCGGAACGGGCGCGATCGCCGAGTGAAGCCGCTATACTGAACCGGTGCCCACCCTCCCCCGCTTCGCGAGCCCGCTGAACCAGAGCGTGCCCCCCGCGCGACCCGGCGAGTTCCGGCCGCTCGCGCTCGGCCCGCTCACCGTGTGGCCGCCGGTCGTCCTCGCCCCGATGGCCGGCGTGACGAACTACCCCTTCCGGAGCCTCTGCCGCGAATTCGGCGCCGGGCTCTACGTGTCCGAGATGATCACCGCGCGCGGCTTCCTCGAGGGCAACGCGCGGACACGACTCCTCGCGAGCAGCCATCCCGACGAGCACCCGCGCTCGGTGCAGATCTACGGGAGCGATCCCACGGTCGTCGGCGAGATGGTGCGCCGGCTCGCCGACGAGGGCGTCGACCACGTCGACATCAACTTCGGCTGCCCCGTCCCGAAGATCACGCGCCACGGCGGCGGAAGCGCGATCCCCGTGAAGCCACGGCTCATGGCGCGGCTCGTCGCCGCCGCCGTGCGGGCGGCGGGTCCCGTCCCCGTCACCGTGAAGGTCCGCAAGGGAATCGACGACGGCCTGCTCACGTACCTCGACGCGGGGCACGTCGCCGAGACGGAGGGCGCGGCGGCGATCGGGCTCCACGCGCGGACGGCCGCCCAGCTCTACGCCGGCGAGGCCGATAGGACGGCCATTGCGGCGCTCAAACTAACCGTCCGCATCCCCGTCCTCGGGAACGGCGACGTGTGGGAGTGCTGGGACGCGCCCAGGATGATCCGCCAGACCGGCTGCGACGGCGTGATCGTCGGGCGCGGGTGTCTCCGCCGGCCCTGGCTCTTCGCCGAGCTCGCCGCGGTGTTCGACGGCCGCGAGCCCGCGCCGCAGCCTCGCTTCGGGGAGATCGTCCCGATCATGCGCGACCACGCCGAGCGCCTCGTCGCGTTCTTCGGCCCGGTCCTCGGGATCCGGCAGATGCGGAAGTGGTGTCTCTGGTACACGAGCGGCTTCCGCGGCGCAGCGCAGCTCCGCGCCTACCTCCTCCGCGTCGAGAGCCTCGACGCGATGCTCGCCGTCCTCGCGCGGCTCGACCCGGACGAGCCGTTCCCGCTGGACGCGCTCCGGCGGAGCCGGAGCAAGGACGCGCACCGGCAGGACGTCGTTCGCCTGCCGCTCAACTACCTCAGCCGCCGCGACGACGACGCGCCGCCGCCCGCCGCGCCGGCGGGCTGGGACGCCGCCCTCGACGGCGGCTAGAGGCGTGCGCTACACGGTCCCGGCGCCCGTCTCGCTCGGCGAGTGCCTCGCCCGCCTGTTCGCCGAGGCGTCGGCCCGGACGCGGAGGCAGATGCTCGGCACGGGCCGCGTGCGTGTGAACGGCAGGACGGCCCGCCGCGCGGACGCCGCGCTCGCCGCGGGCGACGTGGTCGAGATCGGCGCGAGGCCGGAGCGCGACGCGCTCCCTGCCGGCCTCCACCTCGTGCACGAGGACGCCGACGTCCTGGTCGTCGACAAGCCGGCCGGGCTCCTCACGATCGCGACCGAGCGCGAGCGGGAGCGGACCGCGTACGCGCACCTGACCGCGCGGGCGCGGCGGCGGGACGGCCGCGTGTTCATCGTCCACCGGCTCGATCGGCTCGCCTCCGGGCTCCTCGTCTTCGCGACGTCGGCTGGGGCCAAGCGCGCGCTCCAGTCGCAGTTCGCCGCGCACACCGCCGAGCGCGCGTACCTCGCCGTCGTCGAGGGGCGCGTCGCGCCCGCCGCCGGCGTGGTCGAGAGCCGCCTCCTCGAGGACGCGCCCGGCCGCGTGCGCGAGACGCGCCGCCCCGGGGACGGCCGCGCCGCGGTCACGCGCTGGCACGTGCTGCGCGCGGGAGCGCGGCACACGCTCCTCGAGGTCCGCCTCGAGACGGGCCGGCGACATCAGATCCGCGTGCACCTGGCGGGGCTCGGCCACCCCATCGCGGGCGACGCGACCTACGGCGCCCGGACCGACCCGCTCCGCCGCCTGGCACTCCACGCGACGGTGCTCGGCTTCGACCATCCGCGGACGGGCGCCCGGCTGCGGTTCGTGTCGGCGCCGCCGCGCTCCTTCACGACGGTCACCGGGTGAGGACGTCGACCCGGCCGTCCGGCCGGCCGACCAGCACGCGCTCCGCGGTGCCGAGGAAGAGCCCGGTGTCGACGACGCCCGGGACGGCGCGGAGCACCGCCTCGAGCGCGCGCGCGGCGCGTCCGTCGGCGAGGGGCTCGGCAGGCGCGCAGTCGAGGGTCAGGTTGCCGTTGTCCGTGACGAAGGGCCGCGTGCCGTCCGCGTCCAGGCGGACGGCGGGGCGGAGCCCGAGCGCGGTGAGCCGGCGCATCACCGGCCCGCGCGCGAGCGGGATCACCTCGACGGGGATCCGTCCCCGCTCGCCGAGCCTCTGGACGAGCTTCTCGGGTCCGACGAGGATCACCTGCCGGCGCGACGCGGAGGCCACGATGCGCTCGCGGACGAGCGAGCCGCCCCACCCCTTCACGAGGTCGAGGTCGGGGGCCACCTCGTCGGCCCCGTCGACGGTCAGGTCGAGCTCGACGTCCTCGGCGAGGTCGATGAGTGGGATGCCGGCGGCGCGAGCGAGGCGTGCCGACGCCTCCGACGTCGGCACCGCGCCGACGCGGAGGCCCTGCCGCACGCGCTCGCCGAGGCGGACGATGAACGCCGACGCGGCGTGGCCCGAGCCGAGGCCCACCCGAGCGCCGTCGTCGATCATGCGGAGCGCGTGCGCCGCGAGGGCGTCCTCGGCGGTCAGCAGGTCGGGCACTGCCAGCCGCCCACCTCCGCCGTCAGCCGGTCCGCCTCCGCCGGTCCCCACGTGCCGGGCGCGTACTCGGCGATGGGCGTCCGCGACTCGAGGATCGGCTGGACGATCGCCCACGCGGCCTCGACCGCGTCCTCGCGCGCGAAGAGCGTCTGGTCGCCGACCATGGCGTCGCCGAGCAGGCGCTCGTAGGCGTCCATCTCGTCGGCGCCCGCGTGATGGACGACCTTCAGCTCGGTGCGCTCCGTGTCCATCCGGTCCCCGGGACGCTTCACGCAGGCGCCGATCGCGATCTCCACGTCGGGGCTGAGACGGAACCGCGTGTAGTTGCGCTCGTCGGGCGAGAGCCGCGTCAGCGGTGGGCGGCAGAGCGTCACGACGACCTCCGTCGTCGTCGCCGCGAGACTTTTGCCCGCGCGGATGAAGAACGGCACGCCGTCCCAGCGCCAGGAGTCGATGTGGAGCCGGACGGCAGCGTAGGTCTCGACCGTCGAGTCCGGGGCGACGCCCTGCTCCTGGCGGTAGCCGCGGTACTGGCCGCGCACGAGATCGTCCGTACTGAGGGGACGGATGGTGCGGAACACCTTCACCTGCTCGTCGCGGATCGACTCGCTGTAGGTGGTGGCCGGCGGTTCCATGGCGAGGAAGCCCACGACCTGCAGCATGTGGTTCTCGATGACGTCGCGGATCGCGCCCACCTCCTCGTAGAAGGCCCCCCGGCCCTCGACGCCGAAGCGCTCCGCCATCGTGATCTGGACGCTCTCCACGTAGTGGCGGTCCCAGATCGGCTCGAGGAAGGTGTTCGCGAACCGGAAGACGAGCAGGTTCTGCACCGCCTCCTTCCCGAGGTAGTGGTCGATGCGGAAGATCGACGACTCGTCGAAGACCGTGTGGAGGACGGCGTTCAGCTCGCGGGCCGACGGGAGGTCGCGGCCGAACGGCTTCTCGACGATGACGCGCGCGTCGCGCGCGGCGCTCGACCGCCCGAGCCCCGCGATGACCGTCGGGAAGAGACTCGGCGGGATCGCCAGGTAGTGGAGCGGCCGACTCGCCCCGCCGAGCTCCCGCTTGAGCGCCTGGTAGGTCGACGGATCGCCGTACTCGCCGCACACGTAGCGGAGCCGCTCCGCGAGCCGTGCGAACACGGCCGGGTCGGCCGTGCCGCTGCGCTCGACGCTCTCGCGTGCGCGCTCCCGGAACTGCTCGAGCGTCCACTTCGAGCGGGCCACCCCGATGACCGGCACGTCGAGGTGCCCGCGCCGCGCCATCGTGTAGAGCGCGGGGAAGATCTTCTTGTAGACGAGGTCGCCGCTCGCGCCGAAGAAGACCAGGGCGTCGGACCGGCCCGCGCTCATGTGCCTGCCCCCTTCTCGACGTGGCCGCCGAACTCGAAGCGCATGGCGGAGAGCGCGCGGTCCTGGAAGTCGGCCTCGCCGCGCGACGCGAAGCGCTCGAACAGCGCCGCCGCGAGCACGTGGGCGGGCACGGCCTCGTCGATCGCGGCATCGAGCGTCCAACGCCCCTCGCCCGAGTCCGCGACGTGCCCGGCGAAGCGCTCGAGCGTCGGGTCGCTCGCGAGCGCGGCCGCCGTCAGGTCGAGGAGCCACGAGCCGATGACGCTCCCGCGCCGCCAGACCTCCGCGATGTCGGCGAGGTCGAGATCGTACTGGTAGTACTCGGGGTTGCGGAGCGGGGTCGTCTCCGCGTCCGCCGCGCGCCGCCGTTTCCCGACGTTGGCGTGCCGGAGGATGTTGAGCCCCTCCGCGTACGCCGCCATGAGCCCGTACTCGATACCGTTGTGCACCATCTTGACGAAGTGGCCCGCGCCGTTCGGCCCGCAGTGGAGGTAGCCCTCCTCCGCCGTGCCTCCCCGTCGCGTGCGGCCGGGCGTGGGCGGCGCCGCGCCCCGCCCGGGCGCGAGCGTCGCGAACAGCGGGTCGAGACGCCCGACGACGTCGGGCTCGCCGCCGATCATCAGGCAGTAGCCGCGCTCCGCGCCCCACACGCCGCCGCTCGTCCCGCAGTCGACGTGGTGGATCCCCCGCGCTCCGAGCCGCTTCGCCCGCTCGATGTCGTCGCGGTAGTGCGAGTTGCCGCCGTCGACCACCACGTCGCCCGCCCCGAGCTTCGGGACCAGGTCGTCGAGCGTCGCGTCCACCACCGCCGCGGGCACCATGAGCCAGACGACGCGCGGCGGTACCAGACGCGCGGCGAGGTCGTCGAGCGACGCGGCGCCGACCGCGCCCTCGCGCCCGAGGGCGCGGACCGCGTCCGGCGCGACGTCGTACACGACGCACTCGTGTTCGCCGCGGACGAGGCGCCGCGCCATGTTGGCACCCATGCGTCCGAGGCCGATCATGCCGACTTGCATCCGCTCCTCCTGTGCGACCGCGTCACGGGCGCGCGCGACCCGTGCCTGCCAGCTCCTGTATCGCACGCGCGACGTGCCGCGCCGAGATCCCCGCCGCCTCGAGCTGCTCCGCCGGCGTGGCGGAGCCCGGCATGTCGCGCACCGCGAGGTGAAAGAACGCCGTCAGCTCCGCCGTGACGCCGGCCGCCGCGAGCGCCGCCAGCACGGCATCGCCGAGCCCGCCCTCCGGCCAGTGGTCCTCGACGACGCAGAGCCGACCGCCGGTCGCGCGGACCGCCTCGACGAGCGCCGCGGTGTCGATGGGCTTCACCGAGTACGCGTCGAGGACGCGCACGCGGACCGTGTCGCGGAGCTGGTCCGCGGCGCGGACGGCCTCGTGCACGGTGACGCCCGCCGCGACCACCGCGACGGCGTCCTCCCGCGTCCCACCCCGCACGATGCGGCTCCCGCCGACGCGGAAGTCGTCGAGCCGGTCCGTGTAGAGGATCGGCGTCTTCTCGCGCGTCGTCCGGAGGTAGTTGATGCCCTCGCGCTCGGCCATGAGCCCCACGAGGCGCGCGGTCTGGTTGGCGTCGCACGGGTAGAGGACCGTGCTCCCGTGCACCGCACGCATCATCGCGAGGTCCTCGAGCGCCATCTGCGACGGCCCGTCCTCGCCGATCGACACACCGGCGTGGGAGCCGGAGAGCCGGATGTTCGCGCGCGACACGGCCGCCATGCGGATGAAGTCGTACGCGCGGGTCATGAACGCGGCGAAGGTCGACGCGAACGGGACGAAGCCGACCACCTGCATGCCGACCGCGGCGGCGACCATCTGCTGCTCGGCGATGTACATCTCGAAGAAGCGCTCGGGCGCGACCTTCTTGAAGTCCTCCGCGTGGGTCGAGTTGCTCACCTCCGCGTCGAGGACGACGACGTCCGGGCGGGCCGCCCCGAGCGCGGCGAGCGCCTCCCCGTAGGCCTTCCGCGTGGCGACGGGCTCGGCGTACGTCTTCCACTCCGGCGCCCGCCGCGCGCGGCGCGCCGGCGGCTGCCACGGGTCGGGTTTCAGCGTCGCGAAGGTACGCGAGGGGGCGTCGCCGATCTCCGCCAGCGCCTGCTTCGCCTGCGCGGGATCGAGCGCCTTCCCGTGCCAGCCCTCGCGGTCCTCGAGGAACGAGACGCCCTTGCCCTTGACGGTCCGCGCGACGATCACGGTCGGATGCTCGGCCCGCCGCGTCCGCGCGAGCGCGGCATCGATCGCGGCCGGATCGTGGCCGTCGACGATGATGGGTTCGCAGCCGAAGGCGCGCACGCGCGCGGCGTACACCTCGACGTTCCACTCGAGCTCGGTCGGGCCCCGCTGCCCGAGCCGGTTGATGTCGAAGATCGCGGTGAAGTTCGCGAGCCGCTCGTGCCCCGCGTGGTCGAGGGCCTCCCAGACCGAGCCCTCCGTCAGCTCGCTGTCCCCCGTGAGGGTCCACACGTGGAACGGCGCGCCGAGGAGGCGCTGGCCCGCGAGCGCGATCCCGACGGCGATCGGGACCCCCTGCCCGAGCGATCCGGTCGCGACGTCCACCCACGGGAGCACCGGCGTCGGGTGGCCCTCGAGCCGGCTGCCGAGCTTCCGGTACGTCATGAACTCGGCGTCGGTGATCGCGCCGGCCGCCCGGAAGAGCGCGTACGCGAGCGGGGAGGCGTGGCCCTTGCTGAAGATCAGATGGTCGTTCGCCGGGTCGTCGGGACGCGACCAGTCGTAGCGCAGGTGCCCCGCGAGCAGCACCGCCATCAGGTCTGCCGCCGAGAGCGAGGACGTCGGATGACCGGAGCCTGCGGCGGTCGAGCAGCGGATCGAGTCGGCGCGGAGCTGGCGCGCGAGTGCCTGGTAGAGCTCCAGCGGCGGTGCCTCGGACGCGCGTGTCATGTCGTTCCCTCCACCTCGATCTGGAAGTCGCGGCCTTCCCAGCGCGCGACCTCGGGCCAGAAGAATGTG